>JBGTCY010000069.1:0-9084 GCA_041748615.1 Chitinophagales bacterium | reverse complement strand
GTCCGGTTTTAAGCGTGCTCACTCCCGTGAGGCTTTTCAAAGTTTCGCCTAATGACTTTCCAGCGGCATCATCGAGCATTTGAGCATTTGCAGTTTCATGGCTATGCGTTTCATGTTTCATCACCCGCGCGGTCAGAATGCTCACTTCCCTCAACTCCTCTTCATGATGTTCGGGATAAAAATTCCAGGTGGTGTTACCGCGAATTTTCACTTTTTCCTCAATCGGCTCACAGCCGATATGCGTGCAAATTACCATGTATTCTCCTTTGCACAATCCACTGATTTTGTAAAAACCGAGACTATCACCTACAGCGGAGCGGTTCAATTCAGGTATTTGAATCACCGCGAAACCAAGAGGCGACAGGTCATGGTCGTCAATCACTTGCCCGGATAATGTATAAATACAATCCGGATCGGTGTTTTGAGCAAATACCGGGACACTGAAAAAGAATAGAAAAACCGTAACTCTGATTACATGAAACATTACTGATAATTAACCTTGATAAACCGAAGGCTGGATACAGGAATTCATCGGCAGGAAGCCGGGGTGTTTAAAATGGAAAATAACTCAGGAAAATGAAACTGGGGGACCTCTGAGAGAATAGTTGAAGTGGAAAACCAAGATGAGATTCAACTTGATTGACGGAGTGAATTGTTCGGCAGAAAAAAAATGAAGCTGCGGATTTAAAAAACAAACAGTTTGACTGACCGGAGAAAAGAAGAAATCACAGATGAAGCATTCTTCCGCACCAATATCATCATGCAAATGTCCGTTTTCCTCCGCTTCGCAATTTTCGGCAGATGCGTGTGCATCAAGATGGTGAAAGGTTTTTACAGTAAAAGAACAGAAAAAAACTGCCGCCAGCAAGAATGATATTGCTGCTTTGGTCTTTTGAGAAGAGTTAACCGAACCTGTTTCTTTTTGCAACATTGTTGTAAAAATAGCAGAAATGGATTGAAATGAAAAAGGGTTTCAACCAAAATAGCTGAAACCCTTTGCCGGTAAGTGTCGGGGCGGCAGGATTCGAACCTGCGGCCTCCTGTTCCCAAAACAGGCATTCTAACCGGGCTGAACTACGCCCCGAATTTTTTAAAAACAACGCCCACCTTCGCGTTCGCTTCAGTGGGCGATGGCGGAGAGAGAGGGATTCGAACCCTCGCAACGCATTTCTGCGTTGACGGTTTAGCAAACCGCTCCATTAACCACTCTGGCATCTCTCCAAGCGCCAGCAAATTTAATAAAAAGATTCATAGTCACTCATTTCCTTTTCCCGTAGGTGGATGAATGATTGCAGTTTTGTGAAAACATCATTAAGTAAAGTTGTCAATAATATCCGCGATTTGAAGCCTCGTCCCTCGACACCCGTCCCCCGTCCCTCGCCCCCGATAGACCGCTCAACAGGTCAACTTACGCTCAAGAAATCCAGCATACTCACTTTTATTTCCCCGCCTCTTTCTATTCAGAAAAACATTCTTATATTTGCACCCAGATTTGAGCGAGGGGGACAATGTCCCCTTTTTTATTGAATAAAGCGGAGATTCATCATCGTGGAAGCAGGAAATATCAAGGAGAAAATTACAGGATGGCTGAATGAAAAGTTAGCTGCCGAACCGGAATATTTTTTTGTTGACCTCAAGTTGCAGGGCAGAAAACTGACGGTTTTCATTGACGGTGACAACGGAATCAACGTGGGTAAATGCGCGGAGTTCAGTAGGCACTTGGAGAAAAACTTAGATGCTGAAAAGTTGTTGGGTGAAAATTACATTCTTGAAGTTTCATCTCCGGGGATGGATAGTCCCTTCAAAATCATCAGGCAATATCAACGAAAAATTGGCAGGGAGGTAAGCGTTGTGAAATTTGACGGGATGCGCGTGGATGGCATCCTGAAAGAGGCGAATGATGAAAAGATTGAAGTGGAGCAAACAATTCGCGAAAAAGGAATACCCGATAAAATAGTCACGCACAAAATAACTTTAACTGAAATAAAAACAACCAAGCTTAATTTTTAATTTATGAATAGTATAGAATTAATCCAATCGTTTTCGGAGTTCAAAGACAATAAGAACATTGACCGTCCGACCATGATGAAGGTTTTGGAAGAAGTTTTCAGAACCCTGATGCGTAAAAAATACGGCTCTGACGAGAACTTCGATATCATCGTCAACACCGACAAGGGCGACCTTGAAATCTGGCGCAGACGCGAAATCGTAGAAGATGGTGCGGTGGAAGACCCGCTCAAACAAATTCCACTGTCGGAAGCCAAACTCATTGAGCCTGACTATGAAGTTGGCGAAGAAGCCTATGAGGAAATCACGCTCGCCAGTTTCGGCAGACGCGCAGCGCTGGCAGCCCGTCAAACGCTCCAATCCAAAATCAATGAATTGGAGAAAGACGAAATTTATAAGAAATACAAAGACCGCGTAGGTGAAATCATCACCGCTGAAGTTTATCAGGTTTGGAAAAAAGAAGTGCTGCTCTTAGACGATGAAGGCAACGAGTTAATCCTTCCAAAATTAGAACAAATCAAACACGACTATTTCAAGAAAGGCGACACCGTGAGAGCCGTGGTAAAAAAAGTGGAAATGCGCGGCAACAACCCGGTGGTTATTTTGTCAAGAACCGACAATGCTTTCCTCGCAAAATTGATGGAACTGGAAGTGCCTGAAATTTTTGACGGACTCATAACGATTCGCAACATTGTTCGCGAACCGGGTGAAAAAGCCAAAGTGGTCGTTGAATCCTATGATGACCGCGTTGACCCTGTTGGCGCTTGCGTGGGAATGAAAGGCTCACGCATTCACGGCATTGTTCGTGAATTAAAAAACGAAAACATTGACATCATCAACCACACCAATAATTTGAATTTGTTGATTCAGCGCGCATTAGCGCCCGCGAAAATCACTTCGCTCAATATTGATGAAGCTAAAAAATCAGTTTCCGTTTATTTGAAACCTGACCAGGTTTCACTCGCCATCGGAAAAGGCGGCATGAATATCAAACTTGCCAGCAGGTTAGTCAATTTCCAGATTGATGTTTACCGTGATATTGAAGAAGGAGAAGAATATGATGTGGATCTCGATGAATTTTCAGATGAAATTGATAGCTGGATTATTGACCAGTTGAAATCCATCGGGTGCGACACCGCCAAATCCGTGTTGGAACTGAGCGCAGATGAATTAGTGAGAAGAACAGACCTCGAAGAAGAAACGGTCAATGAAATTCTCAAAATTCTGAGAGCGGAATTTGAACATGACGATAAAAAATAAAGAGCGGTTCTGAAAATTGCCGAAGGGGAGGATTCAATTAAAAAGAGTGAATTTTCAGAACTGACATAAATTTAATATTTAGGGCAGTTCAAAAAATTACCTCAATCTCCTTCTCCTTCGGAGAAGGCAAGGGATGAGGCAATCAAAAAGAGCAATTTTTGGAACTGCCCTTTAATGATATTTTTCCTGTTTATTTGCGGGAAGGAAATTTAATACAGAACCAAAAAACGAATGGCTGAAGTAAAAAGTCTGAGATTAGTTAAAGTAGCCAACGAACTGAACGTAGGTACGCACACCATCATTGAACACCTCAAAAGCAAGGGCTATGAGGTGGAAGACAGACCTACAACCAAAATCACGGAGGAGATGTATGTCCTCCTGATGAAAGAATATCAGAAAGACGTAGCCGCCAAGGAAAAAGCCGCTGAAATCACCATCGGCAGCAGCGAACACAAAGATGTTGTGCTTACCAAAACCGTTACGGGCGTAAAGAAAGAAAATGACACGCAGGAAGTGCTCATCAAAGCGACAGGCGTACAGTCCATTGACATCAAAGAGAAAAAACCCAAGGAGAAGGAAAAGGAAATAGAGAAGGAGAAAGAAAAGGAAAAAGAAGAAAGTCAGGTTCAAAAAACAGCAGTCCCCGACCTTGAAGGTCCGAAAGTGGTTGGGAAGGTTGACCTGAAAAAAACTTCTAAAACCAAAACAACCGAAAAAGAAACCCCGGAAGCGGAAGAAGTAATTAAAGAAAAAGAACCGGAACCGGAAGTCAAAGAAGAAATCAAAGAAATCCGGAAAGAACCCGCTCCTGAACCCGAGATGATTAAAACCGAGCGCATTAAGCTCGAAGGTCCGAAGGTGATTGGGAAAATGGATTTGCCGGTCGAAAGAGTGCCGGAGAAAAAAGAAAAACCAGAATCAGGTTCCGAATATGAGCGGAATCAGAAAAGAAAGCGGAAACGAATCGTTAAGACAAGGGTTACCCTGAAAGACGGTAAGGAAGAAGGAAAAACTGATGGCGCTCAAAAAACAGATGACACAAGCAGGAGAAAAGGCGCGCCCGGCAAACGCCAGCTCACGGAAGAACAGCAACAGGTTTCGGAAAAAGAAATTCAGGACAAAATCAAAACCACCCTCGCCAAACTCGGAGCCGGCTCCAAAGGCAGAGGCGTGAAAGCCCGCATCAAAAGACAAAGAAAAGAAGACGCTGCCGCCTCTGCGGAAGCCTCTACGGTAGATACCAGCATTTTACACGTGACAGAATTTATTTCAGTCAGCGAATTAGCGAGCCTGATGAACGCCTCCGCTACTGAAGTAATCAGCAAGTGTCTCAAATTAGGCATCATGGTGTCCATCAACCAGCGCCTCTCTGCGGAAGTCATCGAATTGGTCGCTGATGAATTCGGATTCAAGGTGAAATTCATTAACGTAGCCGAACAGACTGATGAATTTGATGACGATGAAGACCTGCCGGAAGATTTAAAAGACCGTGCTCCTATCGTCACCGTGATGGGTCACGTTGACCACGGTAAAACATCCCTGCTCGATTACATCCGCAGCGCGAATGTCATCAGCCAGGAAGCGGGCGGTATCACCCAGCACATTGGCGCGTATGAAGTAACTACGGACAGCGGCAAAAAAGTAGTGTTTCTCGACACTCCCGGTCACGAAGCGTTTACCGCCATGCGTGCGCGCGGTGCGAGCGTGACGGACGTAGCGGTCATTGTGATTGCTGCCGATGATGCCGTGATGCCGCAAACCCGCGAAGCCATCAGCCACGCGCAAGCCGCGGGCGTACCTATGATTTTCGCTATCAACAAGATTGACAAGGAAGGCGCTATGCCCGATAAAATCCGCGAGCAGCTCGCCAACATGAATTTACTCGTGGAAGAATGGGGCGGCAAATTTCAGTCGCAGGAAATCTCCGCCAAACAAGGGCTGAATATTGACAAACTCTTAGATAAAATTTTGCTCGAAGCCGAATTGCTCGAATTAAAAGCAAATCCCGACAAATACGCTTCCGGCACCGTCATTGAAGCCACGCTCGACAAAGGCAGAGGTTATGTCGCCACCCTGCTCATCCAAAACGGCACGCTCAAAATGGGCGACATTGTCGTTTCAGGCATTCACCACGGCAAGGTGAAAGCGATGTTCAATGAAAAAGGCGAAAAGAGAAACGAAGCGGGACCCTCCTCCGCGGCTTTGATTTTAGGATTGAATGGCGCTCCGCAGGCGGGCGAATCATTCAAGGTCTATGAATATGAACAGGACGCGAAAGAAATCACCAACAGACGCGAGCAGATATTACGCGAACAGGGTCTGCGCACCAAAAAACATATCACCTTAGACGAAATCGGCAGACGCCTCGCGCTCGGCACGTTCAAAGAACTCAACGTCATCATCAAAGGCGATGTGGACGGCTCCGTACAGGCGTTGTCTGATTCCATGCAAAAACTGTCGGGCGAAGAAATTGCCGTCAACGTGGTGCACAGCGGAGTCGGGCAAATCACCGAATCAGACGTGCTGCTCGCCTCGGCATCTGATGCCATCATTGTCGGCTTCCAGGTGCGCCCCTCCCTCAGCGCGCGCAAACTGGCGGAAAAAGAAAACATCGAAATCCGCCTCTACTCCATCATCTATGACGCCATCGAGGAAATCAAAACCGCGATGGAAGGCATGCTCGAACCGACCATCGAAGAAAAAATCACCGGCAATGCCGAAGTGCGGGAAGTCTTCAAAGTCAGCAAAGTCGGAACCATTGCCGGCTGCATCGTGGTGGAAGGAAAAATCACCAACAAAACCAAAATCAGGGTCATCCGCGATGGCATTGTCGTTTACGCGGGCATCATCGGCACACTCAAACGCTTCAAAGACGAAGTGAAAGAAGTGTTATCGGGTCAAGATTGCGGCATCCACATCAAAGACTTCAACGACCTCAAAACAGGCGACAACCTCGAAAGCTACGAGGAAACAGAAGTCAAGAGAACCCTGTAAACGGTTATGCTGAATTCTTGATTGTTAAAAAAAACTGTTGCGCTCTCTTCGTACGTCTATACCTTTCTTTGACTCGCAGCGTTGCGCGATGTGAGTTCTTTACCTCCGCGCGGGGAAAGGGGGTAAGGTTTAAGGTTTAATGTCTAAGGTTTAAAGTGAGTGTCATGCCTTGCCGGACTCGTTCCGGCATCCCCTAGTGAATGCTACTCAACTTGCTTTAGTCCATAGTCCACGGTCCACAGACCACGGTGCTCGCGCAAGCATTGAGGCGATTGCCCGAAGCGGATGCCTGCTTGTGCGCCCATACATTGCGAAAGTTTGAGCATATAATATTGTGCGTTTGCCTAACTTGTGCTAACTCATTACGGATAATTAGCGCAGATAATTCCTAATGAAAAAGCAAAAAATCATGGCAAACACTTCATTCTTACATCAGAATCAGAGAAATAATAACGGAATTGCCATTGGGTGCATTAAATACAACCGGAATGTTGATATACAAAGTGTGGGTGCATGGAGAAGTAAAAAGGTCGGATAAGCTGATAAAAATTAACTGAGTGAAAACATTTTATCTTTTATTATTCTTTTCCATTGTAATAATCACAGCTAAATCTCAGATTTACTTTAATAAAATCCCGTATCCGGTTTCAGACCCGGAATTTTCTAATTCCGTTTTACAACTTCAAGATGGGTATTTAAGTTGCGGAGGCGGATACTTCCAGAGCCTGTCAGGAGAGGAAGGGATAAAATTATTAAAGACCGATTTTAATGGAAATTTAACATGGTCTAAAATTCATGGAAAAGTAGGGGAATATTGGGGAGCGGGTAATCCCGGTTCATTGATAAAAAGTTTACATGGTGGGTTTGCTTTAGCTGGGTACATAATTGATTCAGTCAGCACAATTAGAAAAGCCGCCCTCTACAAATTCGATGATGACGGCAATCTGGAATGGATAAAAGTATTTGGCGGAGTGCGCGATGATTACTTTTCCAACTGTGCGCAAGCGTCCAATGGCGATTATGTAATAATTGGCTACACGGAAAGTTTCGGCAACGCGCATGGAGATTATTATTTGGTGAAAACCGACAGCCTCGGCAACCTGAAATGGCAGAAAACTTATGGGGGGAGCAACATTGAAATAGGCGCAGCAATTCTTATATCAAATGACGGATATGTACTGGGTGGAGGAAGTAAAACATTCGGACCCGGCAGTTTCAATAACTACATTCTCTTTACTGATACAAGCGGAAATGTTGTTTCAAGCGCTTTGCCGAATGTTTATAATAACAATTGTGGCACTGTTACTTTGGCAATGATAGGTAATTCAGGATATGTAGCCGGAAGCTGTTCTGATTCCCTGCAACATTCGTTTTGGAGAACGACCTATATCCATAAGTTAGACAACAACGGTGAAGTAGAATGGAGACGTTTTTTTAAATCTATTATCGGAAACGACCAGACTTTTCGTCAAATCAGAGCATTAGATGATGAAACGATAATCGTAGCAGGAGAAGAAACTTATGCAATGGGAGGTAGTTCCTATCAATACGGATGGATAATTAAACTGGATAAAGACGGCAATAAAATTTGGGAACGCCTTCACGCTTACAACACTAACAGTTCGAATACTCTTTATGACATCAAACAAACCACCGATGGCGGTTTCATCTGCACGGGCAATGCTTTTGAGCCGGGCTTTTCGGGCAGCAACTTCTGGCTGCTCAAATTAGACAGCCTCGGCTGCCTCGGTCCCGATGACTGCGGCTTGCCGGTGGGCATCCATGAGCCTGCAACCGTTCACATCAAAAACCCGCATATCCAAATCGTCCCCAACCCCGCACAAGAGCAGGCAATCATCGCAATCAAAGCCAATGACCTGCCCTATCAGGATGTCAACATTCAATTGCATGGAATGTCCGGCAGGCTCATCCACCAAAACAAAACATCGCTCAATGGCTACGGCTACGGAGAATATTTTCTTTACAGAAACAACCTGCCTGCGGGAGTTTATGTCATTTCAATTTATTCAAAGCAAGGCGTTATGGGGAGAGGGAAGATTGTTTTTCAGTAAAAAAATTGTCGGAATCGCGGATGTAGCGGATTAAAAGATTACACGGATTTTTATGAATGAAGAATTAAAATACAAAGACATTACTGAAAAAATGATAGGCGCTGCATTTGAAGTGCATAAATTTTTAGGCAATGGATTTCAGGAAGTGATTTACCAACGGGCATTGGCTTATGAAATGGCACAGTCAGGCTTAGAGTTTACGAGAGAAATTGAACAGGATATTTATTACAAAAACATGGAGAAGCCTATCGGCACCAGACGAGCCGATTTTGTTGTAGAGGGGAAAGTTTTGGTAGAGCTAAAAGCTTTGGTGCAATTAGAGGATGTTCATTTAGCGCAAGCTTTAAACTATCTGAAAGCATACAAGTTGGAAGTTGGATTGTTAATCAATTTCGGTTCAAAAAGCATGATCGGGTCAGGCAAAGGAATCTCACCCCCACCTTCCCACAGAACCGTGCGTGAAAGTCTCCCTTCACACGGCTCTTCATGTTGTTAAGTCACACGAAAATATTATTTCTTATGGACATGCCAATTGCCAGTGTGCAAATAAATCGGGTTGTTCCTTGTACCTATTCTTCAAGTATCGAATACTTGCATTCAGGTACAGTCCTTTCTCCCATTTTACCCATTTCAGTAGTCGCGCATTAAGCTGTCGCCAAACATCGCGCATATCGCTCTTGCGAAACTTATGATAGTAGTTGATGATACCTCTAATCACAGGATTGAGGTCTTTGGCTACTTCCTCTAAGCT
>JBGTCY010000068.1:0-5167 GCA_041748615.1 Chitinophagales bacterium | reverse complement strand
TTGACTATGGACTATGGACTATAATAAACAACGAACATTAACCTTAGACTTTAAACATTAAACTTTAAACTCAATCCTTCCTCCCGCGAAGGTAAGACACCACAATCGCGCAACGCTACCAATCAAAGCAAGGCACAGACGAACGGAGCAAGCGCCAATTCATTCGCACTCCATCGCTCTCAACTTTTAATTACGACTGGGTTTCTTTTTTTATCTCCCGTTTCAAAATGAGATTTTTTGTACTTTCGCCAACATGGAAATTGTTGTCAGCGGAGTGCGACCTACGGGGCGCTTGCATCTTGGAAATTATTTTGGCGCGATTCGGAATTTTGTGAAACTGCAGGATGCTTTTCCCTGCTATTTTTTTGTAGCCGATTATCATTCATTGACCACGCAGCCCAAGCCGGCTGACCTTCATGCGAATGTGAAGGAGGTGCTGGCGACTTATCTCGCCTGCGGGCTTGACCCGGAAAAAACGGTGTTGTATGTGCAGAGCGATGTGCCGCAAATCGCGGAGTTGTATCTGCTGCTGTGCATGATTGCCTATCAGGGCGAGCTGGAGCGTTCCACGACTTACAAGGATAAGATTGCCAAACAGCAGGACAACATCAACGCGGGCTTGCTCACTTACCCGGTGCTGATGTCAGCCGACATCATCATTCACAAAGCCACGAAAGTGCCGGTGGGTAAAGATCAGGAACAGCATCTGGAGATGGCGCGCAATTTCGTGAACCGGTTTAATCATCTCTACGGCAAGGCGGTTTTCCCGGAGCCGTTTGGATTCAGCTATGAAAATAAATTGGTGAAAATTCCCGGCTTGGACGGCACCGGCAAGATGGGCAAATCGGAGGGTGAGCAAAACGCCATTTACCTGACCGACTCCCCGGAGGTGATTCGCAAGAAAATGATGCGCGCGGTGACCGATACCGGACCGACAGAAAAAAACCAGCAGAAGCCGGAGCCTGTGGAAAATCTCTTTACTTTGCTGAAAACCGTTTCAAGTCCGGAAACGAATGCGTATTTTGAGGAGCAATATCAAAACTGCGCCATCCGCTATGGCGATTTAAAAAAACAATTAGCGGAAGATATGATTACATTTACGACCCCTTTCAGGGAAAAAATTGAAGCGGTGAAGGCGGATGAAAAAAGTTTGAGTAAAATTGTGAAGCAGGGCGCGGAGAAAGCGATTGAAAGCGCGGAGGCTACGCTCAAAGAAGTGCGCGAGGTCATCGGCATCAGAAATTTCTGAAAGGAAAAAAAAGTATTATGGCAAAAAAGAAATCCATTGATGAATTAAAGCTGCGCCACATCGCTGTGGCGGGAAACATCGGCTCGGGAAAAACCACGCTCACCGAAAAGCTGGCGCAAAGTTTCAAGTGGGAAGCGCATTATGAGGATGTGGAGAATAATCCCTACCTCAATGATTTTTATGAGGATATGCCGCGCTGGTCGTTTAACCTGCAGATTTATTTTCTGAACAACCGCTTTAAGCAAATCATCAGTATTCAGCGCGGTGAGAAGACCGTGATTCAGGACCGCACGATTTATGAAGACGCGCACATTTTCGCGCCCAACCTCCACTCGATGGGGCTGATGTCAACCCGCGATTTTGAAAACTATCTGAGTCTTTTCAAAACCATCAACTCGCTGATTAATCCGCCTGATTTGCTGATTTATCTGAAAGCATCCATTCCCACCTTAGTGAATCAAATTCAAAAACGCGGCAGGGAATATGAAGAAAACCTGCGCCTCGATTATATCAAACGCCTCAATGAAAACTACGAGGAATGGATTAGCCGCTACAAAGACGGTCGCCTGTTAGTGATTGACGTGGACTCCTGCAACTTCGCGGAGGAAAAGAGCCAGTTCGGTGAAGTGATTAATAAAGTGAGGGCGGAGTTGTTTGGGTTGTTTTAAGCAATCAATTTTAAATAATTAAACCTTCGTTTCCTTTCCCGAAGTAAAGCCTCATCCCGCCCTTCTCCGATGGAGAAGGTGTCCGAACTGTTTTCTTTTTCCGACAAAAAGGCTGTTTCCTGACAAGCTTCTTTGGAGAAGAAAGGGATTAGGCGCGTCAAAAGAGCAATTTTTAGAACCGGACATCTAAAGTCTAAAATCTATCTGACATCTAAAGTCTAATAGTTCTTCATGTAAGCTTCAAATTGCAGATTTTGTTTTGAAACTTTACCAATCGTATTATTTCTTTTTTTGTGATTGAAAAAATGAGTTTAACTTCATCAAAAAAGTTAAACCAATGGAAATAAAATCAAAAGCCGCGTTGGAACCTGTTTCAACCATCATGACTACGGAGTTATATAAAGTAACCCGCGAGAACAAACTCAGGGAAGTGAATAAAACATTCGCTCGTCATAAAATCCGTCACATGCCGGTAGTGGACGGTGAAAAATTAGTGGGCATCATCAGCCTCACTGACTTGCAGCGCTTGAGCTTTGAAACCTCTTACAATGACGACCCCAGCGTGGATATGTCCATTGCCGATATGCTGACGGTTGACCAGGTGATGAAGCAATATCCGGTAACGGTTTCTTCCAATGACTCTATTTTGAAGGCGGCTGAAATTCTGACATCGGCTGAATTTCACGCGCTGCCGGTGGTGGATGGTGAGCAGTTAGTGGGTATCATCACCACGACTGACATCATCCGGCACTTGGTTTCCAAGCTTTCCTAAATCCTTCAGCAAACGGTCACCCTGATGTTAGCCGTCATCGTTTCTTCAGCTTCAGGGGTGTTCTTGATGGCGTGTTTTTTTCTGATGATTGTTTTTCTCCAGGTTTATGGTACCGCAATCAAAGAAAAAACGTATGATGTTAGCGACATTCTTTTTGAAATCATCACCTTCCGGTGGTTTGTTAAGTTCAACGCGTGGTGGTATTATTATTATCCGCCATCGGCTGACATTACAATCGTCAGAATTCTGACGAATCATTTTGAATATTACAACAGCCTGAATCATGAAAACAGAAGACGGTTCGCGGCAAGAGTCAATTCTTTCATGCACAGCAAACATTTTGTCGCGGAAGGAAATTTCCGGGTAACAGAAAAAATGAAAGTGCTGATTAGCGCCTGCGCGGCTCAGATTACGTTTGGACTGGATTATTTCACGCTCAATTATTTTTACCGGATTCATGTCTATCCCGAAGCGTATCATTACAAACATTACAAAGTAAAATTTCGCGGGCATGTATCGGAATACGGGAATATTCATCTCTCGTGGCATCACTTTGAAAGAGGTTATCTTTTTCCCGAAGACGGCACAAATCTCGGCTTGCATGAAATGGCGCACGCGCTGAAATTACACGCCATGCAGCATCAGGTAGATTTCAGGTTTTACGACAATCATGCCACCTGGACGAAAATCGCCAAGGTGGAAAAAAAACAAATCCGGGTGAATCAGCAGCATCCGTTGCGGAAATGGGTTGGTCGCGATTTGGATGAATTATGGGCGGTGAGTGTGGAATGTTTTTTTGAAATGCCCAATGAATTCGCGAAGAGCGCGCCTGATTTATATGAAGCGATGATGAAAAAACTCAATCAGGACCCGCGGAATAAAGCGGAGCCGGTGTTGAAGAGCGGGATAAAAATAATTACGCGATAGCTATCTCTTTTTTCATTTCGTATGAATTCATACACGCTGGCTTAATAATTGCCTTCATGATTCAATCAATTTATCAGTGACATTTAATTATTTGAAGATGAAAAAAACACTGCTGCTATTTTCCCTGATTTCCATTTCATTGATGAGTTTCGCTCAAAAAAGCGCGCTCCGCTTTGACCGCCAGACTTATGATTTCGGAGAAATCAATCAATGGAATAATCCACCGGCAACTTTCATTTTCACCAACACCGGCAAAACGGATTTTATGTTCCTGCCAACATTCCCGCGCGATGATATTTTCATTCAACTGCCGAAAGGCAAAATTCAACCCGGGACAGCCGACACAATCACGGTTTTTTATTTTACCTCCTCAACCGGAGTTTTTCAAAAAAATGTAGAACTCTTCACCAGCAGCAGCGGTGAGCCGGTTTCGCTGATGGTGAAAGGAAATATTCTTTCGCTGGATGTCAACGCGTATATGTCCTGCCCGGGTTTTGCGCCTAAAGTTCAGCCGGCAGATGAACCGGTGTTAGTGAAAAAAGATACCATTTCCAAAAATGAAATAAGCGTTCTGTCAACCGATAAAAATTTGACCGTGATGGAATTTGATGATACTGAAGTTCCCGTTTCAAATACTTCAACGCAGACATTCAGCGAGATTCTTCCCGAAAACAGGTACAGTCCGAGCAATATTGTTTTTCTGATTGATGTTTCCGGCTCCATGAAAAAAGCGGACAAACTGCCTTTGTTGAAATCCTCCATGTCGCATCTCGCTAAAGCATTGCGCGGCATAGACCAAATCAGCGTGATTGTTTATGCGAATGAATCATCGGTGCTCCTGCCATCCACAAATGCGAATAACAAAACATTGATTACTTCAATGATTGACAGCTTGAAATCCGGTGGATTTACGAATGGAGTCAAAGGTATTGAAACAGCCTATGAAATGACCGAAAAGCATTTTATCAATGGAGGAAATAACCAGATTATTCTTGCAACGGACGGACTCTTTAACAATCCAGGTCACTCGGAAAAAGTGTTGTTTGACATGGTGAACGAAAAGTCAAGAGGCGACATCAAACTTTCGGTGATTGCTTTCGGAGAGGATAAAGAGGCATTGAAAAGAATGAAAAAATTAGCTCAAACCGGTAAAGGAAGTTTCATCCAAATCAGGAATACCGAAGCAGCGCGGGATGTTTTGGTGGAAGAAGTGAAACTTCAGTCTTTGATTAAGTAATTTCTTTTCTTTTAGTACAGATTGATTTCCTTTAATCATATCGTCAATATAACATTTCAAACAAGTACTATCTGCTTTCAGATTTTAGATATTAGAAATCTTGGGGAGTTGTTCTGAAATTGCGCATTATCTTTCAATAAAAATCCGATTTTAGTTCCTGAATAATTCTACGCTGGTGAAAGATATTATCCGAATATGCCTGAAGGACATCCGTTGCTGGATTGTATTTTTTTTCCTGCTCAGGCTTTACGGCATCTCAAATCCGCCATTGGAAACTTCGCATAGCTGGAGGCAATCGCTCACCTGCATGATGA
>JBGTCY010000067.1:0-12673 GCA_041748615.1 Chitinophagales bacterium | reverse complement strand
TTTCTCCGAATATCTTGCCCAGCCTTCGTTGAGCCACATGTCTTCTGCCGTTTCGCAAGTCACCAAATCGCCCCACCAGTGATGACTGAATTCATGAGCCATCAGGGATTCATATTGCAAAAAACCATTGGCGGCATAGCGTGGATAAGCAATGTTGGTGGCGTGTTCCATCGCACCACTGTTGAAGGGGACCAGCGTAAATCCGATGCGTTCAAATGGATGTTCTCCAAAACACGCTTCAAACGCTTCAAACGCGTCCGGCAGATGCACAAATGAATTTTTGAAATTCACCGTATCGCTCGGCTGAGCAGCCAGCGTGACGGGCACCGGATTTCCTGAAATACTTTGATAGGTTTTCTCGACTGCCACATAAGGACCCACTGCCACCGATGCTAAATAGGTCGGAATGGACTGACTCAGTTTCCAGTGCCAGGTAATTGTATTGTTGGGATGTGTAGTTGTGTTTTGCAAGAGTCCGTTACAAAATGCTTTGTGTGCAGAGGAAGTAGTAATGTGAAAATCATAAGTCGCGCGGTCGGTGAAATTATCCACGCAGGGGAACCACGCTCTGCCGAAATTATGCGGGTCGGCAGCAAAACCAACTCCAAGGTTGAAAGCGTAATTGCCGCTGAAATAAAATCCACCCCAGCCGGAAGCGTCAGTGACCGGCTGACCCCCATAATAAATTGTCAATTCCGCAGTAGCTCCCAGCGCCAATGGCAGCGGAAGTGTAATGAATAAATTCGGCTCAACCTGCGAAAATGAGATTGACGTATTTGCGGATAATACGGAATCTACAGTCAGCGCTAAAAGATTTAATTCAACTTCCTGTAATCCATTGATTTCAGACTTGATTGTCACGATGGTAAAACCGCTGATGGTTTGCGTACTTAAATCGGAAATGTCTAACCGGATGTCATAATGAAGCACATCAAAATTCGGGTTACTTGTTTTTTTTGCAGATAAATGTTGTGATTGATATTTGTGGGAACAACCTGGAAATTGAAGGAATGATTGCGCGAGCAGGTTGTCGGAAAAAAAAATACACTCGGTGAAAATCCCAAAAATCAGGATGAGATACTTAAAACATCTAAAAAAACGCTTTGACATGAATTCTGAATGATTTTTTTCAAATTTCATCATAATTATTCACTACCACAATTCTAAAACCCACATTGCACTGTCTGGATTAATTTGTATTTTGATTATTTTGAATTGATTATTATTTGTTTTTTATGAATTGATTTTTGATGCTTAACATGACAACTTGTTAGTAAGGTTTTATTTAGAAGCCTCTTAATTTTATCCCGATGAATAGTTTATCAGATTACCATTCATCTTGTTGTGCGATATTTGAGTTCA
Organism: Chitinophagales bacterium; assembly: GCA_041748615.1. Classification (GTDB taxonomy): domain Bacteria; phylum Bacteroidota; class Bacteroidia; order Chitinophagales; family CAIOSU01; genus JBGTCY01. The sequence continues at coordinate 11,311 of JBGTCY010000067.1, read as the reverse complement.
AATTCATTTTAAGTTGACCTACCCTGAAGCGTTTCAACATCTCTACGAACAACTGCCCATGTTTCAGCGTGTTGGCGCAGCGGCATATAAAAAAGACCTCACCAATACCCTCGCGCTTTGCGAAATGTTGGGCGACCCACACCGGCAAATCAAAGCCATTCACATTGCCGGCACCAACGGTAAAGGTTCCGTTTCTCATTTGCTCACCGCCATGCTGATGGCTGCCGGGTACAAAACAGGTTTATACATCTCGCCTCACTACCGTGATTTCCGTGAGCGGATTAAAATCAACGGGGAGTATATCAGCGAAGAGGAAGTGGTTCGTTTTGTTGAAAAATATCAGCAACAATATCTGAAAATCAAACCTTCGTTTTTTGAACTGACCGTAGCGATGGCTTTTGAACATTTCGTAAATCATCAGGTGGACATCGCGGTGATTGAAACGGGTATGGGCGGGAGGTTTGATTCAACAAATGTCATTACACCCCTGCTTTCGGTGATTACCAATATCGGATACGACCACATGCAGTTTCTCGGCAATACGCTGCCGGAAATCGCATTTGAAAAAGCGGGGATTATCAAGCCGCATGTGCCGGTGGTGATTGGCGAAGCCGACCCGGTAACCGCACCCGTTTTTTTTAAATCAGCGATGGAAAAAGAAAGTTTCATTGAATTTGCCGACCATCATGTGCGCATGGAGGTGTTGGACAAAACTCCGGAAGGCATGTTGTTTAACATCGTGGAAAATGAAGTGACGACCCACCGGGAGTGTTTCACACAGCTTTATGGTGATTTTCAATTAAAAAACCTGGCGACTGCGTGGTTCAGCGCGAAACAACTGAATGCCAGCGGTATCCCTGTTTCCGAAAAACACATACTCGAGGGCATGAAGCGTGTAAAAGAATTAACACATCTCATCGGGCGTTGGGAATTTTTGTCCAAAGCATCGCCTGTCATCATTGCCGACAGCGGGCACAATAGCCACGGGTTAAAAGTTACTTTGAAAGAGTTGCTGCAACTGAAAGCGCAAAGACTGCATTTTGTCATCGGTTTTGTGAATGATAAGGACTTATCCGCCACCTTGCCGCTCTTTCCTTCAAACGCGAATTATTATTTCTGCAAACCCGATATTCCGCGCGGCATGGATGCCATTGCATTAAAAAAACAATCAGCCGCGTATGGACTGCTTGGCGAAGCATTTTCTTCAGTGCGTGAAGCGCTGGAAGTCGCCAGACTGAATGCAACCGAACAGGATGTAATTTTCATTGGAGGAAGTACGTTTGTCGTGGCGGAGGTGGTGTGAGGGGAGGGGAGGGGATGATGGTAGATGTTAGATACTTTGAGAAACTATTCTGGCAATGGCAATAACAATAAAAGGTCAACCAATTTTTTCAGCAAGTACACTTGCAGTTCAAACTATGGCATATAGACTATCGTCTATGGACAATCGTATTTCAATTCCCCGACATCCGAAATTCACGTTTTGAAATGTATTGAAGTGTCCTCACACAAATACATTTCCGTTCATAAATAACCCCAAAACTTCCATCCGGGATGTTGTATTTTGCATCCGAAATAATCAAAATAAAATATTAGTTGAGATGGGGATCATGATGGACATCACGGTGGTATTGGCACTGGCAGCAGTGGTGCTCTATGTGTGTTTACGTTTGAAGATACCCACCATTGTGGCTTTTCTGGTGGCAGGAATGCTGTCAGGTCCGCATGGCTTGGGGTTGGTCACTGATGTGCATGAAGTGGAACTGCTCGCTGAAGTGGGCGTGCTGTTGTTGCTTTTCACCATTGGTATTGAGTTTTCATTAGAAAAACTGATTGCTTCGAGGCGATACATCATGATTGGCGGCACCCTCCAGGTGTTTCTGACCATCCTCGCCTTTTTCGGCATTTCCATGCTCATCGGGCTGGCATGGAATCAGGCATTATATATCGGGTTTCTTTTTTGCCTCAGCAGCACGGCAATCGTTTTGCAACTTTATCAGGAAAGCAATCAGATAGAATCCTTTCACGGGAAAGTCGCGCTCTCAATTTTGATTTATCAGGACATCGTTATCGTGCCATTGATTTTGCTGCTGCCATGGATTTCGGGAAAAGGTTTTGAATTGTACGACATGCTGAAATTGCTCGCGGGTATCGTCATCGTGGTGGTGGTGATAGTCGGCTCAAGAAAAGTAATGCCCCGTCTCATCAGCAGTGTGGTGCATACGCGCAATCGCGAGTTGTTTCTGTTGTTCATTCTCGTTGTTTGTTTTATCACGGCTTTTCTCACTTTCAAAATCGGACTTTCATTGGCGCTTGGAGCGTTTCTTGCCGGACTGATTATTTCCGAATCGGAATACAGCCTCGAAGCGATGAGCAGCATTTTACCGCTCAAGAAAATTTTCACTAGCATCTTTTTCATCTCGGTAGGAATGCTGCTTGACTTGCGCGTGCTAATTAGTGAGCCGCTGTTGGTGATAAGTTCCACAGTGGTGGTGATGTTGGTGAAAATTGCCATCGTTTGGTTAGTGGGTTACATTCTTAAATTACCGGCAAGGTCAATTTGGATTACCGCATTTTCATTGTTCCAGGTCGGAGAATTTGCTTTCATTTTATCACAGCAGGGCGCGCAATACAATTTATTGGATGCGCATTTATCTCAGATTTTTCTTTCCGTATCCGTGATTTCAATGGGGTTGTCGCCTTTTGTGATTCAGGCGGCTCCGAGAATTGCCGCGTTCCTTGTTCAAAAGGGAAGCGGAAAAAAAGTATCCGAAACTGAAAAATCGACCGGCAGTAATGAACACATCATGAATGTGAAAGACCATGTGGTGATTATCGGATACGGGATGAACGGCAGGAATGTCGCACGCGGAGCGAGGGAAGCGAACATCCCTTATGTCATCATAGATTACAATCCGGAAACTTATAAGAAAGAAAGACTGAAGCGTGAAAACTTTATTTATGGCGATGCTTCGAATCATGATACTTTACTTCGGGCGAATGTGGAGCAGGCGCGTATCGCAGTGGTGGCAACCCATGACCCGATTGCAACGGAAATGATTGTTTCAGGACTCCGGAAAATGAGCGCCAATGTGCGCATCATCGTGCGTACCCGTTTTATGCACGAGTTGGATATCCTGCAAAAATTAGGCGCTGATGAAGTTATCCCGGAAGAGTTTGAAACATCCATCGAAATTTTTTCCAGGGTGATGAAATATTACTTAGTGCCGGAGAATGATATTGACAACTTCACTGATGCCATCCGAAAAGAAAACTACCAGATGCTGCGCAAAAGAGCGGATATTGAACCTATCGAACATGAAACACCTTTTCTTTCAAGTCTGGATATCAAGCGATTGAGAGTGCCTGAAAATTCAGAATGGATTAACAGAACTCTGGAAGATATCGGCTTGCGCAAGGAGTATAACATCAACGCAATCGCCATTGAAAGAAAAGGCGCTTTAATCCACAACCCACAACCGGACATTTCATTATCCCAAAATGATATTTTAGTTGTGATTGGTTTGCCCTCTGATATCCAAAGAATCAGCCGTTATGTAGTGAAGGCGTGATGAATAATGAGAGGTGATTGGGGTTTTACGAAAAGGGGGAGTTTGCTTATTATTTTGAATCCGTACTCTCCTCCAATAATTTCAATTTATTCATCACAGTTTCTGCCGCATCCGCAAAAGGCATGAGAATAAGGTCAGCGCCTTCTTGGTCAAGCAGGGAAGCGTTTTCAATATTATGGGCGGTAAGAATGATGCGTCCATTAAAACCATAATTTTTCATACACTTTAATAGTGCAAGATTGGCTTGAACTTCAGGTAAACTGCTGATGAGATATTTCGCATGTTTCAACGGTAGTTGTTCCGGAAGTTCAGGGTCTTCAAGGTCGCCATATTGCGCATAGCCGCCTGCTTTGTTCCATTTTTCTACAGAACCCGGGTCGAAATCAATTCCCATCACAGTAAGTCCTTCTTTTTTTAAGCTATTGGCAATGCTGCCGCCATATCGTCCCAAACCGAAAACAATCGCGTCAATTTTTTTCTCCTCATTTTGCAGCATTCGCGCTTCACGGAAAGGATTTTTCTTTTCGAAAATACTCAGCATGGGGGCTAACTTTTCAAATAATGGATAGGAGTAAAGAATCATGTAAGTCGAAAGTCCGATAGTAATCAAACCGACAAGCGTGATTAAACCAACGGTTTCTTCGTCAATATGTCCAAGCGTAAGTCCAAGCGCGGCAAAAATGAGGGAGAACTCGCTGATTTGAGCCACTGTCAATCCAGCGAGAAAACCGGTGCGTTTGCGGTAGCCCATCAAGCCCATAATCATCATCACAATCAGCGGATTACCTACCAACACAAACACGGAAAAAACAAATGAAGGTGCGACCTGACCTCTGAGTAAAGAAAGGTCTAAAGTGGAACCTAAATGGATAAAGAAAAATAACAATAAAAAATCTCGCAAGCTGACCAATCTGCCGCTGATGACTTCACGGTAAGGCGTGGAAGCTAACGAAACACCCGCCAGAAACGCCCCTACTTCGCGACTGAATCCCATCATTTCACTGGCGGATGCCAGCGCAACCGCCCACGCGATAGAAAACAACACTAACAGTTCAGATGACTTGGCAAGATATTCAGTGAGGCGTGGTAAGATGAAGCGCATCATCAATCCGGTAATCGTCACCATCAATGCGCCTTTCGATATTACTCCGATGATGGTCCATGTCAGGTTATTTTCAGCACCCGTTCCCCTTCCTACGGCTGAAAGTACAATCATAATCAACACCACGACAATATCTTGCACAATCAGAAATCCGATGGCGATTTGACCGTGGAGCGCGTCAATTTCTTTTTTGTCGGAAAGAAGTTTTACAATAATAATCGTACTGGAAAACGTCAGCGCAATCGCGATATAGAGCGAAGGAATGGGAGGATAACCCAAGCCGATACTGATGAGGTAGCCGAACAGGGATGTGAAAAGCACTTGCCCTAAACCGGTGGACAAAGCAACACCGCCTGTGGATTTAATAAGGTTGAGGTCGAGTTTCAATCCGACTACGAACAAGAGGATGGCAATTCCCATCTCCGCGAGAAAATGAATTTTTTCCTGCGAATGGATGATGTTCAGCACCGAAGGTCCAACGATGATGCCTAATGCGATAAACGCAACAATCAACGGTTGTTTCAACAATCTTCCCACCGCGCCAAACAACGCGGCAAGAATGAGAATCGCTGAAATTTCAAAAAAAGGATTGGATGAAATCTGATTTAAGATGTCCATGTTGTGCAGGGTAAAAATAGAAAAACAATCGGTGTTCCTTACAATGATTCAATGTGATTGCACCTTTTTAAAAATGTACAATACGCTTCAAAGACAACTTCAGGCGCTTCCCATTGCGGATAATGACCAATGCCTGATAACTCCACTACATCGGTATTCGGAATTATTTCTTTGTATTTTTCAACCATGAGTTTACCGGAAATCGGGTCGTCCAAGCCATTGATTAACCGGAGCGGAATTGTGGTTTGTTTTAATGCATTGGTCCAGCGGGTTGCGTTTATAGTTCTTTCATACATGTAATGAATAATTTTCGGAATCACGCGGGTGCCGTGATGGTGACAGACGATATTCCAAAAATCTTCAACATCCTGCGGGGAAGGTTGAGTGGCTGCGCCAAAAATTTTACCAAGATTTCTGCCGAATAAAAACTTGTTCATCATGGCAGCAGCAAGGTTTCCGAAACTCCCCGACAATACTTTTTGAATAAACAAAGGACGATAAGCTCCCGGAAATAAACCGCCATTGAGAAAACAAACCGAATGGATTTCAAACCATTTTTTACCAGCCGCTTTTTTTTCATTGTAACGGGCAATCAATTCCTGCGCGACACTCACGCCATAATCATGCACCAACAGATGGAATTTCATTTTACCGACTTCCGAAATCAAATCCTCCACCAAATCCGCCTGGTCTGAAATTGAATATGCGTAATCAACCGGTTTGTCGGAAAATCCGAATCCGATAAAATCAGGCGCGAGTAGGCGATAATTCCCGGACAACGCTCCCCACATTTTACTCCAGTCCCATGAGGATGTCGGAAATCCATGCAGCAAAACCACACATTCATTGTCACTTAAATGTTGCCGGTAAAAAATACGATGATTTTTGTAAGGAAAATAAAAACCTTGCTGAAGCCATTGGGAAGGGGAATCGATTGTTGATTTCAGATTTTGGAAGATGTTAGATTTTAGATGATAGATTTTATTTAATTATTGTCCGACTAATCAGTCAATGTTGATTTTTTTATTTAAAAAATTTTGGAGATAAAATTATCAAACATTAAAACTTAATCGCTGTCCTTTGATGCTTTCATTAAATTTTCCCCGTTCATAGGCTAAATGACCGTTTACAAAAGTGTGGGTGATACGTGAGTGAAAAATGTATCCGTTGAAGGGCGACCATCCGCATTTGTACAAAATATTATCGCGGTTGATTTCCCAGGGGTCATTCAAATCGGTGAGCACAAGGTCGGCATGATAACCCTCGCGGATAAATCCCCGCTCTTTGATGCGGAAAAGGATGGCGGGGTGATGACTCATTTTTTCAACAATTTTTTCAAGACTGATTTTACCCATCCGATACAACTCAAGCATGGCGGGCAGCGCGTGTTGCACCAAGGGTCCGCCAGAGGGCGCTTGAAAATAGGGGCGTTGTTTTTCTTCTCTCGTATGGGGCGCATGGTCGGTAGCGATCACATCAATGACATTGTCAATCACAGCCTTCAGGATGGCATCTCTGTCTTTCGAAGTTTTGATGGCGGGATTCCATTTGATAAATTTTCCCGCGTCTGCATAATCTTCTTCGCTGAACCAAAGATGATGAATACATGCTTCTGCCGTAATTTTTTTGTGGGCGAGCGGAGTACGGTTTTCAAACAACGCTAATTCACGGGCGGTGGAGATATGCAGAATATGAAGGCGCGTTTCAAACTTTTTCGCGAGCGCCACCGCTTTGGATGAAGAAAGATAACAAGCCTCCTCGTTGCGGATGGCGGGATGAAATTTCATCGGCACATCTTCGCCATATTTTTCTTTGTAAATCGCGGCATTCTGCAGGATGGTGGCTTCATCTTCACAATGCGTGGCAATCAACCCTTTGAAATTGGCAAAAAACTGTTCAAGCGTTTTTTTACTGTCCACCAGCATATTTCCCGTTGAGGAACCCATGAAAATTTTCAATCCGCACACATTTTTCAAATCGGTTTTCATCGCTTCTTCATAATTATCATTGGAAGCGCCCATGTAAAAAGAATAATTCGCCAGCGAAACCTGCGCGGCACGTTGATACTTTTCTTCCAAAAGTGACTGAGTTAAAGTAGGCGGTTGTGTGTTGGGCATTTCCATGAAAGAAGTGATGCCCCCGGCAACAGCCGCTTTCGCCTCCGTGTAGATTTCCGCTTTGTGAGTCAAGCCGGGTTCGCGAAAATGAACCTGGTCATCAATCGCGCCCGGCAGCAAATACAACCCTTCGGCATTGATTTCATGAAAGGGCGCTTTGGGTGAAATTTCTTTGGCTATTTTCTCGATTCTTCCGTTTTCAATCAGAATATCATCATGCGTGAATTTGCCTTCATTCACAATGGTCGCTCCTTTAATCAGAAATCGTTGCATGTGTGTAATTAGTTTTTTTGTAAATAAAATTTTAACCCGCAGAACATCTAATAATAATGTCTAAAATCTCACATCTAAAATCATCATTCTCAACATCTGAATCCCAACAAAATCACATAGGCGGATGCGATAACGAACGCGCGATTTTAACTAAGTAAGGGTCAACGGTTAAATGATGTTTGGTTGCTTTTTCAAAAGGAACATACACAACCTGGCGATTTTGAACACCAACCATCACACTGCTTTTACCTTCCATCAATCCTTCCACCGCTGCCACTCCCATCCGGCTGGCAAGAATCCTGTCCATGCAGGAAGGGCTGCCTCCGCGCTGCAAATGACCAAGTACGACAACCCGGATGTCGAAGTCCGGCAAATCTTGTTTCACTTTTTTTGCCACATCAAAAGCGTTTCCCGAATCATCGCCTTCCGCTACGACAATGATATTGGAAGTTTTTCCGCGCTCTTTTCCCTTGCGTAATAATTCAACAAGCAAATTGAGGTCGGTTTTTTCTTCAGGAATCAAAATGGCTTCCGCTCCGCTGGCAATGCCGCTGCGCAAAGCGATGAATCCTGCATCCCTGCCCATCACTTCCACGAAGAAACAGCGGTCGTGCGAATCTGCCGTATCGCGGATTTTGTCAATGGCTTCCACTGCTGTATTAATGGCGGTGTCGTAACCAACAGTGAAATCTGTGCCGTATAAATCATTGTCAATTGTTCCGGGAATGCCCACAAACGGAATTTTGTTTTCAGCGGTAAAAACCAAAGCGCCTTTGAAGGTTCCGTCACCGCCAATGGCGACCACCCCCTCTATTCCTTCTTTTTGCAGATTTTGAAACGCTACATCGCGCCATTGTTTTTCAAGAAAACGCTTGCTTCTGCCCGACTTGAGGATGGTGCCTCCGCGCTGAATGATGTTGCTCACCGATTTTGCCTGCATGTGTAAAAAGTCACCTTCAATCATTCCCTCGTATCCGCGAATGATACCGGTCACTTCGATTTTATGATAACGGGCGGTTCTCACCACCGCGCGGATGGTGGCATTCATGCCGGGTGAATCACCCCCTGAAGTAAAAACCCCTATTTTCTTTATATTTGACATCGCTAAAAAAATTTATGAAAAATTCGCTCCTGATTATAATGATAGTCTGTTTGTTTGTTGCCTGTTCGCAGCAAAACTCAGAAGAACAAAATAAGCAAACTTCAACCACAACCGAAAAGAAGGATGTTGGTGCCGATTATGGCGGGAGGGGAGAGCTTATCGTTCAGCAACTGCAACAAGTATTATCGGCAAAGTTACAAAGCGCAATCCGGGATAGCGGCATCGCTTATGCAATCAACTATTGTAACATTCATGCCTACCCGCTAACGGACAGCATCTCTAAAATTCATGGCGTTGAAATCAAACGGGCGACAACTAAAACCCGTAATCCCCAAAATCTTGCAAAAAATGAAGATATGATTTTTGTAAAAAGATATTCTGAGGCGGTGGAAAAAGGTGAAGGCATGATGCCCGCTTTAATCTCCTCGCCAAAATCATTCATCTACTATTCTCCGATTCTCATCCATTCGCCTTCATGCCTTAAATGTCATGGCGAGCCGGAAAAAGATATTGCCGCCCAGGATTATATTTTACTGAGAATGTTATATCCGGATGACAAAGCCACCGGTTATAAAATGAATGACCTGCGGGGTGTGTGGCGCGTTGACTTTCCAAAAACTGCACTGTGAAAAATAATTTTCCGCTTCTGATTTTTTTTGCCGTTTGTTTTTCAATTCATCTTGTCAAAGGACAAGGAACTGAAATTCCGCTGAATGGCGACAGTTATCATCTGCTTGACCGGTTCAGTATCAAATACGGAAAAGTACTGCCGGTTTTTTCCTCCAATTCAAAACCTTTCAGCCGGAAAGCCGCTGCCGAATACGCGCAGGCAATCCAGCGGGCGAATATTACGGGCGATAAAAGGTTTGATTACAACTTATCTTATCAGTTTCTCGAAAACAGCGAGTGGCTGGAAGATACCATTATCAAAAGCAAAAGCCCGTTTTTGAAAGTGATTTACCCGGAACCCGCCAATTTTTTCTCTGTCAATACAGGTGGATTTATTTTGAAGGCGAATCCTGTTTTGCATTTTCAGTTAGGGGGTGAAAAAGATGGTGGTGAACTGCGTTTCATTAATACGCGCGGGGTAGAACTGCGTGGCTATATCAAGAAGCGTGTTGGTTTTTACACGTATGTTGCGGACAACCAGATGCGCAACATGACCTACATGCAAGAGGATATTGTAGCCCAGCCGCAAGCAGTTCCCGGTGAAGGTTTTTACAAAGAGTTCAGAGAGACTGGCGTGGATTATTTTACCGCGCGAGGTTATGTGGTGTTTAATGTGCTCGACCACATTGATATTTCATTAGGTCACGGGAAAAATTTTTTCGGTAACGGCATCCGTTCTTTTTTTCTGTCAGATTTCGCCAACAATTATTTTTACATGAAACTGCGCACTACCATCTGGCGCATCACCTATACAAACCTGTTCACTGAAATGATTGGCACTTACACGCGTGGCGGTGACCGTTTACTGCCAAAAAAATACGGTGCGTTTCATCATCTTAATATCAACATCACGCATTGGTTAGACATCGGATTTTTTGAAGCGATAATATTTGAACGTGAGAATCAATATGAATTGCAATATCTGAATCCTATCATTTTCTATCGCGCCATTGAGCAGTCATTGGGTAGTCCTGACAATGCGCTGGTAGGGATGGATTATAAAATGAACCTCGCCCGTTCATTGCAGCTTTACGGACAGGTGTTGTTTGATGAATTCAATTTCACACAAATCAAGGAACGCAACGGCTGGTGGGCAAACAAGCTGGCGATGCAATATGGCTTGAAATATATTGACATGTTCTCCCTCAGCCATCTTGATTTTCAATTTGAGTTTAACTGGGCGCGACCATATATGTACACCCATAACACTTTGGCGACTTCTTACACACATTATAACCAACCGCTTGCGCATCCCTTAGGCGCTAATTTCCGAGAGTTGATGTTTCAGTTGCGCTATCAAATCCTGAAACAACTGACAGCCCGTGCCATGTTGATGCACACGGTGAAAGGCACTGACAGTGGCAACACCAACTGGGGAGGCAATATTTTCAAACCCAATGTGAATGCCAATGGCTCGCTTGCCGTGCAGCAGGAATTCGGCAATGAAATGACACAGGGCATCAAAAACAAAATATTGTTTTTTGATTTACTCGTCAGCTATCAAATCAAGCATCAGTTGTTTTTCGATTTCAATCTCATCGCGCGAAAACTGACCAGCGATGTGGAAGCTCGAGACAATACACAGTTCTATGCCGGATTCGGCATGAGATTGAATATTCCTTACAGAGCGTGGTGGTATTGAGTCATGAAATCAAAAGGTGTTTTTGAATTTTTACAATCTTGCATTCAATCATCAACTTTTTAAAGTGATTATTGATAGTGCTTTTGTTGTTACCTCAAATCGCAAACAAACTATATAAATACCACTTATTTAAGTGAGCATTTATTGCGCTTTTTTTAAGACCTTATAGGTTTCAAAAACCTATAAGGTCTAAGACTTTGCGGATTTGTGGTGTTA
>JBGTCY010000066.1:0-3965 GCA_041748615.1 Chitinophagales bacterium | reverse complement strand
CAATTCAAAACTCATACTTCAGGAAGTCGGATACCTTTCCAATCAAGATTTTGAAAACCTCAAAATTTCAGTTTTATCCTGGCTCAAATTGAAGTAGCTTGCCACCAACGATGAGGTTTAAGAAATGAATAACGAAAATATATTTGTATTCGTAGTCTGCGGGGGCAGGGAACATATCGAAGCGCTGCATTTCTCGCTGGCTGCGCTGAAAAAATATTCAGCGAACAAAATTCTCATCCTTACTGACAACTCACGCAATGAAATTCCGCTCGAACACGATAGTATCATTGATGTCAAAACTCCCGAACACCTGAACCATCATCAGGCAAGCATTTATCTGAAAACCGCCATTCACCGCTTCGTTCCGCCCGGAAATCTTTACTGCTACTTAGATACCGATGTGGTAGCGTTGAGCGAAAAGGTGGATGATATTTTCAAAGAATTTGTGTCACCCGTCATCTTCGCCCCCGATCATTGCTTGATAGATAAGTTTAGCCCGGCTGCGGTCAACTGCGGCTGCACGGAGCAATTCAAAAAATGGGGGAATGAACTGCGTTTTCTTTTCAAAAAACACAAACACTTAGAACGGCAGCCGGAAAACGAGGAGAAGAAAAAAGTGCTCGTGAAAAAGTTGGACGACATCAAAAAAGACAAGCTGCGTTATAAACTGATTTCATTCAAATTCAATCTCTCGCGTCACAAGTTTCGATTAGATGATGATAGTTTTTTAGACAAGAAAAAAGAATTCTGGCACGACCGCGAAGGTAATGCGGTGCTTTATGAAAAAGAAGATAATGCGATAGCAGAGATTGAAGCGACCACGAACTATCACTGTGATGTCACCAATAACCACCTCTGGACGAAGGACGGCAAGCCCGTGTTCGACTGTCGCTGCGACCATCTGGCGGAAGCCATCGAAAAAACTTTTGGCATTACCATTCAAAATAAAAAATGGCAGCACTGGAACGGTGGCGTCTTTTTGTTTGACGAGCGCAGTCATGCCTTTTTAGATAAATGGCATGAAAACACTTTGCATATTTTTTCTTTGAAAGAATGGAAAACGCGCGACCAGGGTACACTCATCGCCACCGTGTGGCAGCTTGGTTTGCAAAACCACGCCACGCTGCCGCTTCGCTTCAACCTGATTGCCGACTACAATCATCACGCGTTGTTTCATAAGTGTGATTTGGTGTTTGAAGTAGGGGAGGAAAAACAAATCGTTAAACCCGAATTTATTCACGTCTATCATCACTGGGCTGACCATGATTGGGATGTGTGGCAGGCAGTGGAAGAACATACCGGATTGCGTGTAGAGCCGGAAAGTAAAACGATTAACGCGCTGTGGATAGGCAATCACTTAAGCCCTCTCGAACTGCTCACCATTCATTCGTTTATCGAACACGGACATGAATTCAAATTGTGGCTGTATGACGAGTTGGAAACAATCCTTCCGTCCGGCACGCTTGTGGGCGATGCGCATGAAATCATTCCGCGCGAAAAAGTTTTTTCTTACAAAAACAGCAATCAGTACGGACACGGCAAAGGCAGCTATGCCGGTTTTTCAGACATCTTCCGCTACAAGCTGCTCTATGAGCATGGCGGTTGGTGGGTGGATATGGACATCGCCTGTCTGAAACATTTAGATTTTGACAAACCGTATTTTTTCAGAAAGCATCATGAACTGAAAGCCGTGGGCAACGTGATGAAATGTCCGCGCGGCAGTCTGCTGATGCAGCGCTGCTATGAGGAAGCCATTGAAACCGTCACCGAGCAAAACACCGACTGGCACAAGCCGATTGACATTTTAAACAAACACATCACCGCGTTGCAGTTGGAGGGTTACATCGTGAAAGACATCAGCAACCAAGACCACTGGGACGACACAAGTCGGTTTATCTGGAGCTATGAAGAATTGCCCGAACATTGGCATTTCCTGCATTGGCAAAATGAAGAGTGGCGCAATCAACAAGTGAGCAAAACCAATTTTTACCATAACAGCACCTTGGCGGAACTGCTTTGCAAATACGGCTTATACCAACGACCTGCCGGATTATGGCAGCAATGGAAAAATGAATTATTGTTTTCGTCCACGGTGAGGAAGCTGAGGCGAAAATTTTCATTTTAACGGCATAGGGTTGTGAACCACATAGGCACATAGGACACATAGAATATTAAAGTGAAATCCCGTCTCGCGCAAGCATTGATGCGATTGTCCTTTTTTGCGTTCTTAGCGCCTTTGCGTGAAACCAATATTTTCGACCCTGATCGGGGTGAGGTTTTATTTTATTAAATTTAATCCCCGTGCAACTCCATAAAACAGTCCTCGAACAATATGCCGCATCGCGCAGCGGAACTTATAAATCCGTAGTGTGCCATGCCCCGTTTGTCAATCTGAATTTTGAGCAGACGGGCAAGGTGCGCGCCTGTTGTTATAACTTCACGCATATCCTTGGCAAGTGGCCCGAACAGAAAATTTCGGAAATCTGGAGAAGCGCCAAAGCGGAAGAGTTGAGAAAATATGTGAAGGACAATAATCTGGGTGGCGGCTGTACCGAGTGCGGAAATATGATTATTTCCGGCAATCATCAGGGCGTGAGGGCGAAATATTATGATGAGTTCGCGCCATCGGGTGTTTTATCTGCCGCGAAATATCTTCGTCATCAACTGACGGGCGGCATCGGCTATCCGCGCGTGATGGAGTTTGAGTTGAGCAACAAATGCAATCTCGAATGTGTGATGTGCAACGGTGACTTCTCTTCTTCCATCCGCAAAAACCGCGAGAAACTGCCGCCCTTGGAGTCGCCCTACAATGATGCTTTCGTGGATGAACTGGAAGAATATATTCCGCATCTCACCGATGCTAAATTCCTTGGAGGCGAGCCGTTCATGATTGATATATATCTGAAAATATGGGAGCGCATCCGCAAGCTCAATCCGAACATGCGCATCCACATCACGACCAACGGCACCTTCCTCACGGATAGGGTCAAGGAACTGCTCGAAGGCTTGCGGGCGGGCATCATTCTCTCCATTGACTCGGTGAACAGGGACACCTACCACAAAATCCGCATCAACGGCAACTATGAAAAAGTGATGAGCCACCTCGAATATTTAAGAGAATACACCCGAAGGAAAAATACTTTTATCTCGATGGCAGTTTGTCCTATCACATATAATTGGCATGAACTACCGGAGATGCTGAACTTTTGTCTTCAAAAAGATATATCGCTTTATTTTAATGCCGTGTTTACGCCTGTTGAATTGTCCCTGCGCGAGCAGCCGGTGGAGGAGCAGGAAAAAATTATCGCTTTTTTAAAAAGCCACCCTGCCCCGGCAAAAAGCGGCAGTCCGCGATTACCGAGAAATCTGAGCATCACGGCTTACAACGATTTTATCAAGTTGCTGGAAGGCTGGATAAAAGAACGCAAAGCGTTACTCAAAACCAAGGAGCAAAAATTAGCAAGGGTGAAAGAAGTTACACCTGTGAAAACTCCAACTTTTGAAGGTGAATGGTCAGCGGAAGCCGTTTATGCCACTATCCTTGAATTGATTGAGATGGAAAAGACCGGCTATTTTGAAAAAGAAAAAGAAAAGCAGATGCATCTGGCAAGCCTGCTCACTGCCACGAAAAACGGAGCGCTGAATTCAGCATTGCAACAATTTATCAATGCCTATAAAAAATATCATGATATTTATTCGGAAATCAATATTGAAAATAAAACCGGAGAGATAGCCGCCATGATTGACGCCAACCCCATGCGTAATCGAGTATTGCAACAAATGGCAATCTCCCCGCCTTTCATCATCGCGGAAACATTTATCAATCGAAGCGTGGAGGAGTTAAAGAAAGATTTGGAGCGGTTTGGTTAAGCTTTCTGCAAAAACCAATTCTCAAAATCTTCCACCAGACTATTGACGCTGCGGCTTTCCAAGTTGGTGTAAAGCACATCGGAAGGCGCTTCCAT
>JBGTCY010000065.1:0-5681 GCA_041748615.1 Chitinophagales bacterium | reverse complement strand
GCCCACCTGCAATGTCTGCCCTTCACACAAAGCAGTGTCAATGTTCGTGTACGCTCGTTCCAGCATTTCAATTTCGATGGTCACGATACTGTCGCAACCGGTGACCGTAGAATGCAAAGTGTCGTAAAAGATTCCGGCTGTAGTTAAGGTGAATGAACCAATCGAAAGTGAATCGCCATCGCAAATGATAAAAGAAACATTTGTATATATGCTATTGTTCACCGAAATCGTCACTGTGTTAGTTGAATAACATCCATGCGTATCAGTTCCGGTCACAAAATATGTTGTGGTGGTAATTGGTGTGGCTTCTGTTTCACTGCAATCATTACAGGATAATGTAGAAGCAGGTATCCAGGTATAAGTTGAAGCGCCTGTAACTGTTAATTGAATCGTATTTCCATAACAGATAACAGTATCATCCGGAAATATTTGTAATTCCGGTGGAGGAGTAACCATTAAAGGAATATTCACCGTATCAGCCGAGCATAATTCAAATAATGAGTCCACGATAACAAATGAATAGTTGCCGGGTAAAGGAGCATGAAAAAAAGTATCATACCCAACTACATCCCCGATTCCGTTGATACCATTTATCCAGGCATATTTGTAAGTCGGCTTTTTAGGATGGATATCCGCGGTCAGCAATCTCATCGTATCGGTGGTGCAGAAAAGAACAGTATCCGCCTGAACATTCAAGGAGATATTTTGCTGAATATTCACCTTCATCGTATCGCAGACATTTATCATCAGACTATGACAAGCATCGGTCAATAACGCACCACAAACTTCAAATTCAATTTGAGCCGGAAAACCGGGTTGAGTATGGAATGTAACATTACTGCAACCACTGCTGCAACTCAGATAATTTGTGTAATAGCCGCTTCGCGTTGTGATATCACGCCAGGTAATCGTACTGTCGATCATGCCATCAACGGATAGCGAAATAAAGCAACCCTCTACCGTATTGACATCAAATACACCTGTAAAACCTTTAATTGAGGTAATAGAATATTGGTTGGCATTATTTCCGGGCTTGCAAAAAGTAAGAGTGTGAGGACCGGCTCCACTCAAACATATATCCTGACCAACCGGTATCGGTGGACCGCAGTTAATTTGATAGTAAAGCGCTCCCGGTGGTTTAGCTCCAGATGAGATATCAAAATTGATTCCCACGGCTTCGCTATCCAAAGTAATTTCAAATTCCAGACATCGGTCAGGATTACCTGCTCCGCAACAAAGTTTATTTCTGGTAAAATTTGGAGAAATATATGTTCCATCAGGATTTCCTGTGAGGTCAACCTTAAAAAATGGCACACCTGTATTGCACAACCCTGACTGAGCAAACAATTCAGTTGCTGAAAAACAAAATACAATCAACCAAACCACACATACCTTTCCCATCTGTTTTCCCTCGAACAGAGCGGGAAAACAAAATCACCTACATAAGTTTACGTAAAAACAGGAATTGAGTTGCTTTAATAAAACTCTGGTTTCCGAGTGTAAGAATTATTATAGGTTATCCCATTTTATTCTAAATGGGACGAGGGACGGGGGACGAGGGACGGGGGACGAGGGACGGGGGACGAGGGACGAGGGACGAGGGACGGGGGACGAGGGACGAGGGACGGCAACAAGAAAAATAATTAAGGGTAGTCCTAAAAATTACCTCAATCTCCTTCTACAGTTTATCATCCGAATCAAAAAATAAAATTCCCATAACTTCGCCACATGAATCACCTTGTTGCTCCTTCTATTCTGTCTGCCGATTTTGCTTACTTGGGCGATGCCGTGAAAATGATTAACGAAAGCGAAGCTGACTGGATTCATGTTGATGTGATGGATGGAAGATTCGTTCCCAATATCACCATTGGTCCACCCGTTGTTGCAAGTATTCGCCCACTGACAAAAAAAGTGCTGGATGTACACCTGATGATTGCCGAGCCGGAAAAATTCATTCATGATTTTCACAAAGCCGGTGCGGATAATTTGTCTGTGCATCTTGAAGCCTGCCCGCATTTGCATCGCGTGGTTCAATTAATCAAAGAAACCGGGATGAAAGCGGGTGTCGCCATCAATCCTCACACGCCTGTATCTCAGTTGGAAGATATTTTGCCGGATGTAGATTTGGTAGTGCTGATGTCGGTTAATCCCGGCTGGGGCGGACAAAAATTTATTCCGGGAACCATCAAAAGGATTCAGCAATTGAAGATGCTCATTCAGCAAACCGGCTCACGGGCATTGATTGAAATTGATGGTGGCGTAAGTCTGAAAAACGCCCCTGAAATTCTGAAAGCCGGAGCCGATGTGCTGGTAGCGGGAAATACTGTTTTTAAATCCGAATCACCGGTAAAAACCATCACCGCGCTCAAACAAGCGGGTGTCAATACTATATATGCCTAACCTTCGTTTCGGACTGATATGTTGAAAATTCGGGCGTTTGTCCTCCTGTTTTTTGCGACTTCTGCTTTTATTTACGCCCAGCAAAACGCGACTATTTACGGTAAAATCACGGATGAAACCGGTGACGTTGTTCCCGGAGGAAATATTTATTTGGTTGAAAAACCTTCAGCCGGAACAGTCAGCGATGAAGATGGAAATTACATGATCTCCGTCCCTTCAGGCAAGGACATTGAAGTGGTTTTTTCATTCATCGGACTTGAAAGCGACACGCAAATATTAAATCTGAAATCCAATCAAAAGCGTGAGTTGAATATTGTGCTCAACGCGGGGTTAGTGAACCTGAAAACCATAGAAATTACCACTAAAGATGCCGTGAGAACGGAAGCAAGCGGAGTCTTGATTGAAGTGAAAGATATTGAAAAACTGCCCGTCCCGTTTGCCAGTATTGAGGCCGCGCTGGCATCACAGGCATTGGGCGTAAGCGCCACCAATGAACTCAGCACCACGTATTCCGTCAGGGGTGGAAATTTCGATGAAAACTTAGTGTATGTCAATGATTTTGAAATATTCAGACCTTTTTTGATTCGCTCAGGACAACAGGAGGGATTGAGTTTCATTAATGTGGACATGGTTAATTCCGTCTTTTTTTCCTCCGGAGGATTTCAGGCTAAATATGGCGATAAAATGGCTTCCGTGCTGGATGTTCAATATAAGCGCCCGAAAGAATTTAAAGGCTCCGTTGAAATCGGATTACTGGGTGGTTCTTTGCACCTCGAAGGCAGTGACAAAAAAGATAAATTCACCTATCTGCTGGGGGTTCGTCAAAAATCAAGTCAATATTTGCTGCGCAGTCTTGAAACCCAGGGACAGTATAGTCCTTCCTTCACGGATGTTCAATCTTTTTTCACTTACAAAATTTCAGAAAAAACCGACATCGAATGGATAAGCAACTTCGCGATGAACCGTTTTGTGTTTGTGCCGGTCAACCGTGAAACCACATTTGGAGTTGTGAATAACGTGCTGCGTCTCACGGTGTTTTTTGACGGAAAAGAAGACGACCGTTACCGCACGTTAATGACAGGATTTGGCGTGAACCAAAGACTGAACAAAAACCTGGGGTTCAAGTGGCTTACTTCGGTGTATCGCTCCCGCGAATCGGAAGCGTATGACATCATTGGCGAATACTGGCTTGATGAGGTGGAAACGGATTTCAGCCGTGACAATTTCGGACAGTCACGCTTCAGTCTGGGCGTGGGCGGCATTCAGCAATTTGCCCGTAACGACCTCGAAGCCATTGTCGCTAACGCAGGCTATCGCGGATATTTTATCAAAAACAATCACAACATCAAATGGGGACTGACCTACCAGCATGAAATCATTGACGACCGGCTGAATGAATGGGAACGAATAGATTCCGCAGGCTACTCCCTCCCCTACACAGGCAATGAAGTATCCGTGAGCAGTGTTTTGAAAACGCGCATCAATCTTAATTCAAACCGCATTCATGGTTTTTTCCAGGATTCCTGGATGCTGGATAAAAACGACAGAATGAGCATTTCCTATGGCGTGCGTTTCACCTATTGGGATGTCAATAAAGAATGGGTGTTCAGCCCGCGTTTTCAATTTTCATACAAACCGGATACCCGTGCCGATATCGTTTTGCGAGCAGCGGCAGGATTATATGCGCAACCGCCATTTTACCGCGAAATGCGCGACCTTGACGGGGTGGTGAACACGAAATTGAAAGCGCAGAAATCCGTTCATGCCGTGGCGGGCATTGACATGAATTTTCTGGCATGGGAAAGACGTTTCAAATTCGTAAGTGAGGTGTATTACAAATATTTATACGACTTAGTCCCCTTTGAATTTGACAACGTCCTCATTCGCTATTTCGGAGAAAACCGCGCGCGGGGATATGCCGCGGGAATTGATTTCAGACTGCATGGCGAATTGGTGGAAGGCGCGGAATCCTGGATTAGCATGTCCATTATGTCCACCAAAGAAGATATCAGCGATGATTTTTATTACCAGTATTTTGATGCGGAAGGCAACCGGGTTTTCAGAGGCTCAGTCAGCCCGGATGATATTGCAGACAGTTCAATTATTTATCCGGGATTTATCCCCCGCCCCACCGACCAGCGGGTGAGTTTCAATTTATTTTTCCAGGACTACCTGCCGAAAAATGAAAACTTCAAGGTGCATCTGAATTTGATATTTGGCACCGGCTTGCCTTTTGGTCCGCCCGACAAAGAGCGTTACAACGATTTGCTGCGCATTCCTTTTTACCGCAGAGTGGACATTGGCTTTTCCGCTCAACTGTTTGACAAAAACCGCAAGAAAAACACACCGCCCAAAAACATCGTCCGTCATTTTGAATCCATCTGGGCGACCCTGGAAATTTATAACCTGCTGGGTGTAAACAACACCGTATCTTATCTCTGGGTAAAAGACATTCGCAACACGGTTTATGCCGTGCCGAATTTTCTCACCAACAGGCGCATCAACCTGAGAATGATTTTTAAGTTTTAAGGAGTAGTGAATATGTACTATTTTTTATTGCGCGCTTGGGTCAGCCTGAGCGGTGGCGAAGGGTGGCGATTGCCACCCCACATGGTTTCCCGATTCTCGGGACTCACTTTGACAATGCAAGTGCAATTTGACTTAACCCCTGTTAAAAAATCCCTCAAAATAGCGTCAATCTTTGCTTACATTTGCACGTATAAAAACCAAAATATTTTTACCATGAAAAAACTGCTTCTTTTCATTCCGATGGCGATTTTCACTCTTGCTCTTTTTGCACAATCCACTCAACAAGACGGACCTGTGATGACTTTTGAATCTGAAACCATTGACTACGGCACGATTGAACAGGATGCCGATGGCGCACGTGAATTTAAATTCACGAATACAGGAACCGCTCCTTTGATTATTAATAATTGCCAGGGAACTTGCGGATGTACTGTCCCGAACTGCATGAAAGAACCCATTCTGCCGGGCGAATCAGGTGTCATTGGCGTTAAATATGCGACAAACAGATTGGGACAATTCAATAAAGCGGTGAAAGTTTATTCCAACGCGACTCCCGCTGAACAACCCATCACCATTCACATCAAAGGAAATGTACTTCCTAAGCCGGGCGGCAGTCCTGACCAACATGATCATTCCGGTCATACTCACTAAAACACTTTTTAAATTCCAGAAAAAAACCCGGTTTCTTAGCCGGGTTTTTTATTTTAGGGTAATTCTCAAATCTTGGTTTTTACCAACAATCCCCCGCTGCT
>JBGTCY010000064.1:0-2024 GCA_041748615.1 Chitinophagales bacterium | reverse complement strand
GATTCTTTTAACAACTAAAACCAATTTTTATACCTTTGTTTAACCACCAATTACAGCCATGAACTTTGAAAATCTTCGCCAGAAAAATCAGTGGTCAGTTTGCTCCGGAATCA
Organism: Chitinophagales bacterium; assembly: GCA_041748615.1. Classification (GTDB taxonomy): domain Bacteria; phylum Bacteroidota; class Bacteroidia; order Chitinophagales; family CAIOSU01; genus JBGTCY01. Next base: position 1,911 of record JBGTCY010000064.1, on the reverse strand, counting down.
GGTGGTCAATTTGACCGGATTTTGCAGGTATTGAGTAAGAACTTCATTTTTTAGCTATTTATCACAAATATACTTAGATAATCTACTTTTACAACATTTACGAGAATTTTATTTATTTTTATATCTATAAAACTAAATATAAAGTAGCTTTTTCGCAATGTGATTTTAGATAGTTAAGCCGCATTTAATAAATAATTGTTTCCAAAATCTCCAGGGGTAAGATGGACTAAGTAGGCGGGTGTTCATTTCCTATTATACCAAATTTCAATAAATTCAAATACTTTAATTTTTGCCTGCTGATAACTTTTGAATCGCGTATAGCGCACCAATTTACTCTTGTGCTAAATGAGCAGAACTATTTGTACGGCAGAAACATGCCGCAGAGAATTGAGAGTGGCAACGCCAAAACATGTTGTTCGTGTAATTTACCTCTCTCTAATGCTTCCACACACATTTGCCAAATAGCCTACCCTCCTACCCTGCGCGATAATTTATCAAAGAGTCCCGCAGAAAATACGTGAAAAGTTGTTCCAGCAGCCAGCCCGGAAGAAAGAATAAAAGCCCTTCTCAAAAAATAAACTCGTAGCACATGATTTTCGTCATAGCCTGACCCGTTGATAAACGAGAGTTTTTGGAAAAGTCAAAAACACCTGCCTAAAAACAAACCGAACTTTTAATCCCGAATAAATTTCGGGGCAAGCGCCCATGCGATTCCAAAATTTGACAAACGTCATTGAAGTAATTAAGATGGCTTGGTTCTTAATCCGTTCGTATGTCATGAAATTGGCAAACGATTTAAAAGAAAAAAGGCTGTGAAAATGAAGAAAGTCAAAAAAGCAAAAGCGTACTGAGGATACTTTTCATGGAACGGTTGTTTAACTTCAATTTTCCAAAAGAGTAAATGAAAAGTGAATCATCATGAAGACGAAAAATGACATCACCACCAACTGGCTGCCACGCTACACCGGCAGGGAGTTAAAAGATTTTTCCCAATACATCCTGCTCACCAATTTTGACAACTATGTTTCAAAATTTGCGGAGATGCACGGTGTGGACGTGGCGGGTGAAGGTCGCCCTATGCGCAACGCAAGCGCGGATGGCATCACGATTATCAATTTCGGCATGGGAAGTCCGAATGCCGCCACGATGATGGATTTACTGAGCGCCATTGAGCCGAAAGCCGTGTTGTTCCTCGGCAAATGCGGTGGGTTGAAAAAGAAAAGCGAAGTGGGCGATTTTATTTTGCCAATAGCCGCGATTCGCGGTGAAGGCACTTCAAATGATTACTTCCCGCCCGAAGTGCCCGCGCTACCCGCCTTCGCTTTGCAAAAAGCTATTTCCACCACCATCCGCGACCACAAACAGGATTACTGGACAGGCACCGTTTACACCACCAACAGGCGCGTGTGGGAATGGGATGAAAAATTCAAGGAATACCTGCGTGAAATCCGCGCCATGGCGATTGACATGGAAACCGCCACCATTTTCATCACCGCGTTTAAAAACGAAATTCCCACAGGGGCGCTTTTATTAGTGAGCGACCAGCCGATGATTCCGCAAGGTGTAAAAACCGACATCAGCGACAGTTCCGTCACGAAAAACTTTGTCACACAGCATTTGCAAATCGGCATTGACTCCCTCAAGCAACTCATCAACAACGGATTGACAGTGAAGCATTTGAGGTTTTAAATGGCTGCCAAACCCATAAAATCAGTTCTGGAAAAAATCAACCTTTTTGCATTAATTCCGACATGACATTTTTTTTCAGAATCACGGATGATGTCAAAACCCCGCTAATCAACGCCCCCCCTACCCCACAGGTTATAATATCCTGACCGGTGAGATACAGGTTTTTAATGGCTGTGCGGGGTTTTAGAAAAGTGTGCCTGAAGCGGTCAGGCGAATGGGATA
>JBGTCY010000063.1:0-4388 GCA_041748615.1 Chitinophagales bacterium | reverse complement strand
ATGAGAAATAATCCGGTTGTAAAAAGTTTACCAAGAGTAGTCGAGTTTCCGAAAAAATGTGACTTACTCTTGGTTAATGCCGAACATTCTGCCCTTCAATTATTCGGAAGCCTAATTTGTTTCGGCATAATCTAAGGATGCCGGGGCTGGCAACTTTCCATAAAACAGATGAAAGGTTGTTTTATTGTATCAGGGAATTGAAATTGAAAGAAATAAAATATGGGCAGTTCTAAAAATTACCATTAACACGAGGCAATTCAAAAAGAGCAATTTTTAGAACTTCTATATGTGGTTTGTATAAAAACGAAAAAAATTATTTTCTGAACATCGCCATCAACACGCCTGTCGCCACTGCCGCGTTGAGCGATTCCGCTTTTCCAAACCGGGGAATGGCAATTTGATGTGTCGCGTACGAAATGATTTGAGCCGACAATCCTTTCGATTCATTTCCAATCAGCAAGAGAGCGTTCACCGGAAGTTTTTCTTCAAACATATTTTTTCCATCAAGTGCTGCCGCGTATATTTTTATTGAATTGCTGGATTTCAATTCCCGAAGATATTTTTCTAACGGTACTTCATGAACTTTTACTCGTGCCAGCGAACCCATCGCGGATTGAACCGTTTTAGGATTGTAAGCATCCACGCAATCCTCCGAACAGAAAACATGTTCCACGCCAAACCAGTCTGCCGTGCGGATGATGGTACCAAGATTACCCGGGTCGCGGATGGCATCCAAAGCCAGATAGAGTCCTTTCGTCAGTTGAGCAGCATCCGGGAGAATGGGTTTTTGAATTTTAACTAACGCAATCGCCTGATTGGGCGTAGTCAGCGTTGAAATTCTTTCAAGCTCTTTTTCCGTTACGGTTGTAAAAGGAAGCTGCTGCCGTGTTAATTCCTGTTCGTATTTATTTAGCCATTCTTCAACGGCATAGATATTGCTGATGGGCGCGTGGTGTTGAATGTAATCATGGATAATCTTCTCTCCTTCAATAATATATAAACCATGTTGTTGTCTAAATTTCTTATTACTGAGTGATTGAATTAACTTAATTTGCGCTTTTCCGAGCATGACTCTCCGTTTGCACCCAATTTCCGGCTTTTTTTTCATAACAGCGGTTTTTTTCAGCGGATGCATTAATACCCGTTTTTTGAATGAGGGTGAAATATTATTTAAAGGCAACAAGATTGATTTAGAAGTCAACGAAAAAATTTCAAAACAAGGACAGTTTGAAAAAGAAATCGCCAGCATTTCACAACTTCAAGCCAACAAAAAATTTCTGGGAGTCGCCAAAACCCGCCTGTGGTTTTATAATGTCGCCAGCCGCAGAAAGCCCAATAAATTCAGGTTTTGGATGAAAAATAAAGTCGGAGAGCCGCCTGTGCTCTACGATTCGCTGATGGTTATCCGGTCAATGACATTGATGGAAAATTTTCTGAATAACAAAGGATATTTATATCCTGAAATCAGTTATTCAGTGCGGTTTATTCCGGAAAAAGAAAGGAAGCGGGTGAATAAGAGTAACCGTCAGCGGGCTTTGGTCACCTACCAAATCAGAGCGGGTGATTTATACCGTATCCGCTTTGTGAAATTTCCGCAGGAGAACTCGCCTGTGAATACCATCCTTGCAAATCACAAAGACGAATCATTTTTAAAACAAGGCGACCCGTTTGATGTGGGAGAATTGAAAAAAGAGCGCGACCGCATTTCGGACCTGCTGCGGAATGAAGGTTATTATATGTTTAATCGTGAATATGTATATTTTGACCTTGACAGCAATAATGAACGCCTCCGCATGGATGTGTTAGTTAAAATCAATCAACCGAGCGACACCGTACAGCATCAGTTATTTTTTATTGACAGTGTTTATGTTTTTACCGATTATTCAATGGAGAGACTGCGGTTCAGGAAGCGGCAAGATACTCTGCGGGTGAAAGAGTTTTCATTCATCAGCGAAAAACTTTTTTACCGTCCGCGCACACTTGTTTCAGCCATTCATTTCGGACAGGATAGTTTATTCAGGCGCAGCAATCACAATTATTCAGTGAGCCATTTGTCAGACCTGGGCGTGTTCAAATATGTGAATATTGAATACACGCCTAAATTACTGAACGACAAAAATTACCTTGATGCGCGGGTATATCTTTCCCCTGCAAAACGACAGGCTGCTTCCATCGAATTTGAGGCGAACAACAATACCGATTTCAACCTCGGAACAATCCTGACGTTGTCTTATTTAAACAGGAATATTTTCCGGGGTACCGAGCGTTTTTCTTTGAGTGTTTCGGGCGGCTTTGAATCCAATCTCGAACGGGGTGAAAACTTTTTCAACACCGTAGATTTGCTGTTCCGTTTTGATTTGTTTTTTAATAAATTTTTATTGCCTTTCAGGATACCAAACATCGCAAAAACCGCCCGCCCGAAAACACGAATTTCTTTCCGCAATGAATTTTTACGCAGAATTGAATATTATTCCACTAATTCCACTTCCATCGCCTTAGGTTATGAGTGGAATAAACCCCGCTCACGGAAACACTTTTTAAATCCGTTGGTTGTTAATTTGGTGCGCATCTTACAATCCACTTCCCAGTTTCAGGAAATCATTAATCGCAGTCCTTCCTTGCGCAACAGTTTCACGCAGCAGTTGATTCTCGGTGTGGAATATAACTTCCTGTGGACCAACCAGTCTTTTCACAAGGGAAACAGTTTCTTTTATTACATCGGGAAAGTAAATTCCTCCGGCAATTTCATGCACTTGTTTGGAACACTTATCAACCGCAACAGCGGCAGGGAAGCGCCTTATGAATTGTTTAATGTAGAATATTCACAGTACTTTTTGGTTGATTCTGATATTCGCAATTATTACAAAATCAGCAAAGGTTCTCAATTGGTGTCACGCTTATATGGCGGTATTGGTGTGCCCTATGGAAATTCACGCTCGCTGACTTATATCAAACAATTTTTTTCCGGTGGCGCCAACAGTATGCGAGGCTGGAGAATCAGGGCGTTGGGACCCGGCTCATTTAATTTTGAAGAATCGGATATTTACTCGCAGGTTGACCAATTTTTCTTTGACCAAACGGGCGAAATAAAAATTGAAGCCAATCTTGAATACCGTTTTGATGTGTATCGTTTTGTGAAAGCGGCTTTGTTTCTTGATATGGGAAATATCTGGCTTATCAGAGCCGACACCTCCCGTCCGGGTGCGAACTTCGACATCACGAGAGTTTGGGATGAAATTGCGATTGGAACAGGATTCGGGTTGAGGTTTGATTTCAGCTATTTTGTGATGCGGCTTGATTTGGGTATCAAGGTGCGTGAGCCTGCAAGCGGCAAACCGACCTGGCCCATCCGCAATATTGATTTTACTGACCGTGGCTGGCGAAGGGAAAATATGCGATTCAATCTTGCGATTGGTTATCCGTTTTAAACCAGGATTAGGCGCTTAAAGAATAAATCATACTAACAAGTTATTTTTTAAGCACCAAAAAAAATTCTCAAAAAAAACAAATAATATTCAATTCGAAAAATTCAAAATATAAATTACACCAAATAATCTGTTATGTGGGTTTGAAGTTTTATCTATTTGGTTATTGAAATTTTTTTGTGATTTGCTGATAGTGATTTGTAATTTCAGTTTCGTTTCAATAAACTAATTTTTTTCTGTGGACAAAAATGTAGTTCCTTGTGGAATATTGAATGTTAATGGCATTTCAAGCGATTCTGATTTCGTAATTTTATGACGCTTAAAAAAAATAAATATTTCATGAATTTTAGCTTTAATTATCCATTTACATTCTTAATACTTTTTGCATCCGTAATTTTTTTTCCGAAAGAAACGAGTGCTCAATTTGTGTTCAACAAGCAAATTGATGTGCCGGTGTATGATGGGAACAAAACCCTGCGGTTTCCCTGGGTAGGTGGGTTGAACAACCCGCAGTTTTCAGGGGTGGATTTGAATAATGACGGCATCAAAGACCTTTTTATCTTCGACAGGACAGGCGACAAAGCCATCACCTTCATCAATGGCGGCACACCGGGAGAGGTGGATTATGATTACGATCCGAGTTATGAATACCCGTTCAGCAATTTCATTCAATGGGCTTTAATGGATGATTTTGATTGTGATGGCGTGCCGGATGTCTTCACTTACTGGATTGGCGCTGCGGATTATTATCGCGGACGATACACGACTGACAACAAGATTGAATTTGATTCGGTGACATTTTTGGGCTACGAATCTTTTTCCGGTTATCTCAACATCTTTATTTCCGCCATTGACATTGCCGCTTTCGTGGACGTGAACAACGATGGCGACCTTGATGTGCTCACCTTTGATATTTTCGGAGGCTTTGTACAGTATTTTGAAAATCAATCCATGGAATTAACC
>JBGTCY010000062.1:0-9057 GCA_041748615.1 Chitinophagales bacterium | reverse complement strand
TTCGGAAGAAAGCGTTATTTTTATCATCGTATTATTTTTTAATTTTTCACCTGAACAAGTGAAAGTTACGGAGCCGCGCAATCAGCGCGGCTCTTGTTTTTCAACACGATGGGAGTTAATTATTTGCGGAGTTGAGGTAATATTTAAGACTGCCTTAAATATTAATTATACCTTTTTTATACTCGCCCAACACGTTCAGGTTTTTCACTTGCCGCAACACCGATTGAAGGGCGTCATTGTAATTTTTTCGTCTCTTCCATTCCACATCCACGTGAATCGAATACTCGGCAGGTTTTCCGATGATGGGTATGGATTGAATTTTCGTGAGATTGATTTGATTTTCCTTGAATGCCGCCAGCGCGTCAGCAAGACTGCCCACCCGGTGCGCCACCTCAAAACTGAGAGAGGCTTTGTTGTTTTCACGCGATGCGTGAGGCTGGCGCGATAAGATCAAAAAGCGGGTATAATTTTTCTTGTGCGTTTCGATGCACTTCTCCAGGATCCGTAAGCCGAATTTTTTAGCCGTCAGTTCGTTGCCGATGGCTGCCGTATCGCGCAATTTCATTTCTTTAATCTTCTTGGCGGAAAGGGCGGTATCATCGCTTTCCCTGATTTCAATGCCGTTGAGACGGTGGATGAATTCCGAACACTGCCTGATCGCCATCGGGTGCGACTCGATGCATCTGATGTTTTTCAAACCAGCGCCATCGAGCGCAAGCAGGTGCATGTGAATCGGCAGGTAAATTTCTCCCACTATGGAAAAGTGATAGTCCTGCAATAGGAAATAATTCGGCAGGATGCTTCCCGCAATGGAATTTTCAATCGCCATCACTGCATAATCCGCTTCTTCATGCTTGAGTTTTTCGCACAGGGAATGAAAAGTGAGGCATTCCACGATCTCAATCGGCTGAGTGAAATACGTCCGCGCTGCCGCATCGTGGAAACTGGTGGCGATGCCCTGGATGGCTGCTTTGGTTTTTTTTCGGTTGTTCATTGTTACGTTATACGCAATTCCTGAAATAATGCCATGTCATCCAGCGAGATTTTATTACCATTCATCCCCAAAAAAAAAGTCCCGGAAGAACCGGGACTTTCTGAGTTTTCTCGCTTAATGTTTTCAATCAGCAAGGCAATACTCCTTCAAGTCCCGATGAGGGCTGAAAGAAAAAGTATCCGAAATAATATTGCTTGCCGATGTTCATGATGAATCAAAGGTAAGAAAAGAAATGTTTTTTTTACACTACGAGTGATTTTTTCAGGTCATAATGATTTCGGCAATGCATGTTTGAGTCCGCTCTGAGAGAGGAGCGGGGGAGTTTCACCCCCGCTCCTCTCGACCCAGGAAAACGCTGAAAATTACATTCTATAATTTTTAGTATCAGAAAACCTTGCTCTGATTTATAATTAGGTAACATATTATTATAGTCATCTATAAACAGCATGGAAAAACAGCTATTCTCGGTTTAGATTTTATCAGCTTCTTTATTCATTGATTATCATTGCTTTAAGTTAAAGTAATCATTCCGAAATTTGAAAGATAAAATTAGTAATATGTTAAGATGTACTGCTGAAACGCCCATTAAACAAGGCTTTGAAAGAAATTGCATATATGGCATTATATCTCAAACCGAGAATGGCTGATGGATTATTACCGCAAATGAGTGCTGATTCAAATTATACGAACCTTTGTGAGTGTGTCTGCATGTGTTATTTCCGATAATTGATAACTTCATTCCAAAATCCAACATACAATGAATTTCCAGCATTCAGAAAAAACGCTCTCTTACATCCAAAAAATCAAAACTTTCATCGAGCAAAAAATCAAGCCGGTGGAGGTTGAATATTTCAAAAACCTGTTGGCGAAAAATCATGGTGGCGATTGGAAGCAATGGCATGTGTCGCCCATGATTGAAGAGTTGAAAGCGCAGGCGAAAGCCGGAGGATTGTGGAATCTCTTTTTGCCTGACGCGAAATTAGGCGCGGGATTGAAAGTAGTGGAATACGCGCCCCTTGTGGAGGAGATGGGCAGAAGCTTTATCGCCCCCGAAGTGTTCAACTGCAACGCGCCCGATACGGGCAACATGGAAGTGCTGTATCATTATGGCTCCGATGCGCAGAAAGCGCAGTGGCTCACACCTCTGTTGAAAGGCGAATCCGCTCAATGGCAGCGCAGAAGTCTTGCGTGAACGAAGGAATCCTCGTATCATTCTGAATCCATCCTCTTCTTTTCAACATACGAAAATTCTCCACGCAATAATTTTTACATTTGTAGCTTCAGGATTTTATCTATACCGAAACAACTCAGGTTTTCGAATAATTAAACATAAAACATCCGGTATTAACCGAGAGTACGTCTCATTCCTTCGGAAATTCGACTACTCTCGGTATAAAAACAATGGCTGAAAAAAAACTCACCAAATATCTCGCTTAGTTTTGTTCAGCTATGGCCTCTACAGATTCCAGATATGAAGCATTAAAACATTACGGAAAGAAAGGATTCGGATGGTTATTCAACACCTCGACCTTTATCGGCAATTTAGCCATCGCGCTGATTATCACTTATTTTTTTCGACAACTCGATTATGGCGATGCCGTTGATTTCGTTTTCTTTCTGAGCATTTTGTCTATTGGCTTGTGGGTGACCGAAGCCATTCCTCCCTTTGCCGTGGGCATTTTCATCATCTCCATGCTCCTCATCGGTTTCGGGACGGACTATATCATTTCCGAGAGCGCGCCCGTGGAAATGTTCATCGGCACCTGGACCAGCAACGTAATCTGGTTGTTGCTGGGCGGTTTTTTTCTCGCGCAGGGGATGAAAGAAGCCGAGTTGGATCGTTACCTTTTCCGTCTGACGATTAGCCGGTTCGGCACCAACCCCGAAAAATTATTATTTGGATTGATGATGGTCACCGCATTTGCCAGCATGGTGATGTCCAACACCGCCACCACCGCGATGATGATTTCTTCCATCTTACCGTTAATTCACGTTTTGGGCGCCAAATCAAAATACTCCATTGCCTTGCTTACGGGCATTCCGGCAGCGGCATCAGTCGGGGGTATCGGCACGATTATCGGCAGCACGCCCAATGCCATTGCCGTAGGCGCTTTATTGGAAAAAGGCATCAGGATTACTTTCATTGACTGGATGCTCGTGGGATTTCCTACCGCCTTGATACTGGTTTATCTATTTTATAAATTTTTATGCAGAAAACTGAATATCAAGGACACGGTGCTCAATTTAGACCTGATACCCAAGAGCGAAAAAAAGGTGGACCCGTTTAAAAGGAAGGCAGTTATTTTCACATTGATTGCCACTATTTCGCTGTGGGTAACTGAAGCCATCCATGGCATTCCGGTTGCCGCCACATCAGTGGTGCCGATATTGTTGCTCACCCTCACGCAAGTGATAAACACGGAACAAGTAAGGTCACTGCCCTGGGACACGCTGATGCTCGTAGCCGGTGGCTTGGCGCTGGGTATCGCGTTGGTTCAGGTAGGACTTGCCGATATTGTGATGGACCAGGTCAATCGCCTGCCGGTGGCAGTGGTGGTGGTAGCCATGCTGTTCAGCTTTATCGGGGTGATGCTCTCGAATGTGATGAGTAATACTGCCGCGGCATCTATCCTTATCCCGCTCGGCATTACGCTCCCCTCTCCTTTTGGCGTGGCGGTGCCGGTGATTATTGCGATTAGTTGTTCCTGTGCGTTGCTGCTTCCCGTTTCCACTCCTTCCAATGCCATTTCTTATGCCACGGGATTGATTGATCAAAAAGAATTTCGCAGAGGCGGATTCTTTTTTATCATTGCCGGTCCGGTGGCGGCATTCCTATCCTCAATGATTTGGGTTTGGTTTTATGTTTAGCAATATTCCCCGGCAATTTACCGGCTAATTCATCCTTTAACCTCCCAATGCTGGCGCAAGGATGACGCGCCTGCCTTTCGCGTTTGCCTTCTTGTGCCTTTTATTTTTGCAAGACAGGGGAAATATATAGCACCAATAATCAGTCAGTATTTTAGAAAATCAATAATGAAAAAGTAAGTTTATTTGCAGTTAATGTTTCCTCTTTGCATCAGGGCATCTATATGATAATCATTAAGGAGCGGAACAGAAATAGAACACAAAAAACTAATCATAGACTGATAATCAACTACTGCACTCGTTCGCAATCGCAATGAAGCCGTGCTGCAAAAGAGCGCGAGTTGGTTTAGCAGGCACGCGTTCCCATACGCTTCATCTACCGAACTGCAAACAAAGCCGGTTTGGAAAATCATATCCTCAAATCATGTAAATCTTTCTTTCAGGCTGTTAATAGGTTTCTCAATCACAACCCATGATAAACCCGCAAGCAGCAGCACAAACACCCACTCTTGCAGAAAAATCCATTCCCTTCTAATAATTGAGGGCATGCTGCGATTGAAGAGAAAGTCTATATCCCATGCGGCAAAACTTTCCTCCAAAGTGACCCGTAACAAGGGAATAAAAAGGTGGTAAAGATAAATGCCGTAGCTTATCTTGCCCATAAACATCAGGAACCTGATGTTTAAAATGCCATTAAGCAGCTTGTTGTTTGCCGGGAAAAGGCAATAAGTGACTAACCAGAGCGCCATTACAGCGTGAATCGTTCTCATGGGAATGTTAACGGGAAAAAAAAGCATTAAAACAAAAAGGACGATAGCCACCAATGCTCCCGCATTCAAAACTGAATGATAAGTGACCAGCCATTCGTTGCGGTAAACAAGGATATAGGAAAGCAACGCCCCCAATCCAAATGCATCAAAACAAGAGGGCGTAAGGATTACCGACCACCATCCGTGCTCGGTAACAATATAAGTGAATGAGATACCCAAAACAATAAAAAACGCAATCAGGTAAGGGAGAAATTTCTTCGGGATATAAAGCATCAGCCAGGGCCAAAACAAATAAAACTGCTCTTCCACCGCCAATGACCATACGTGTGACAAGTAACCTAAAAAATTTTGTTCGGAATAAAACAGGAAATTGGACGTGTAGGTAAGATAATAAACGGCATTTTTCCTGAACTCAGGGTAATCAAGCAAAAACAAAACAAATAACAGCAGGTAATAAATGGGGAAAATCCTTATTGACCTGCGCATGATAAAATTTCCAACTAAACTGAGTTTCGGTTCGCTCTTTTGTTCGGCTTTCTTCTTTTGTTCCAGCAATATCCTGGTGATTAAAAAACCGCTCAGCACAAAAAACACGTTCACGCCAAGCGCGCCATTTGGGAAAATGTTTAAAAAGTAATCTTCCGGAAACCAGTGATGAACCATTACAAGTATTACCGCCAATGCTCTCACACTGTCAAGTTGTTTAATATACCCGCCAGTAATCATTCCGGTTGGAGGCAACTTAATAGCAGCAATACCTTCTTTTTTGTCACGCTTAAAGTAAGCGAGCAGAAGTGGAATGACACCTGCTAATAATATGAAATAACCCGGCCTGAAAATGCGTTCAAAATGCCAGATGTAATTTTCTCCTCCATTAGTATCCCAATTATTAGAAGGAATCTGATTGGTGTCTTTCGAAAGAAAAAAGCAATAGTTCAAATCTGAGCCGACAGGTAACCTCAGCTTTATAGTAAAAGCGTCCCCGTTATGGTTCATTGTGGTGTAAACCACATTGCCTTTCAGGTATGAATTTTCCGGTAATAAATCTTGCGAAGGTTTTTTCCAGCCGTTTATTCCCCACACCAATATTACCTCACCGGCTTCCGAAGAAGTGAAGTGAATTTCCTTTTCCCGGAGTCGCTTTGAGGGATAGTTATCCGCCACAATGTAGGCACCGATGCAACTGACGATAACTAGAATTATTAAAGCATTAAATCTATTAAGCCGGTTTTGAAGCATGGTACTCTCGTGTTTCTAACACAATGTGGTTATTATACCGGAAACATTCAATAGCGGATTTTGCCACCTTCTCAAGATTTCCGGGACGAATATTCGACTGAGGCGTGAAAGTAGTACTGATATGGTGCTACAATTCATCCCGAAAATAGATTTTTTTTTATCATTACTAACCGACAAAAAAAATAGGGAAAAGCATTTAGTCGGTCAGCCGGTTTTAAACAAATCATTGTTTTCATCCCCCGAAACAAGTTTGATTTGCTCGTAAGCAATTTTGGATGATAGCCAACAGCCAAAGAACCTATACAAAACGAAAGAAAAGAAATAAATCTCTTTGCATGCAAAGCGCTCTGTTCTTAAAAAATATAGGGGGTAGGTTTTTCTGAATCATTTCAATGACTATGATTGTCATTTATGGCGTTGTTTTACTGGTTTTTTATTTTGCCCGTTTAAGTATTATTTTTTTTTGGGTAAAAGATTTACACATGAATTAGAGTTGTCATTTTCTATTTACTTTAAGAGAACTTTGAAAAACAACCGTCATTGGAAGGTGTCCACTCCGTTAAAATGGAGTTGAAATTGTAATTGACATAATTAATAATAAATATAAATATTTTACAAGTCTGTTATTGTAAACGAAAAAAGCAACCTCAAACAAATGCATTTTAAATTCGTATTTTAAGGATAGCTTTGCAACTTTTTTTGGAGGACTTTTTTAAACATTATGTTAAACCGGATTGAAGGCATATTAAGGTTAAGCAGGATAAGGCGAAGAAGGGTTTCTTCCTTACAGCCTTCCCTAAAGGAAATCCTATCCATCAGGCTCATGATTGTCCTTGGCTTAATTTCCATGTCCTTTTTCCTGATATGGTTTTTTCAACCGGAACATAAAGGTTTTTCCATTCTCTACTGGCTGCTTACCATTGCCATGCTCTTCAAAATGTTGCGGTGGCTGCATGAATGGTATCATTATTTCAGTATCAGTTATCCCAAAGCGCCCGAACTGAAAAAGCATTGGACGGTTGATATGCTTACTACATTCTGCCCGGGTGAACCTTATGAAATGGTGGTGGATACCTTGAAAGCGATGGTTGCCGTAAAGTACCCGCACACCACTTACCTGTGCGATGAAGGAGATGATGATTACCTGAAAAATGTTTGTGCGGAATTAGGCGTGGTGCATGTTACACGAAAAGAAAAGATAAATGCAAAAGCGGGTAATATCAATAATGCCCTGAAACAAGCCACCGGTGAAATCTGCGTGGTGCTTGACCCCGACCATCAGCCGTATCCCGAATTTCTGGATGCAGTGTTGCCGCATTTCGAAAACCCCAAAATCGGGTTTGTGCAAGTGGTGCAGGCTTATGGCAATCAGGGTGAAAGTTTGGTGGCGCAGGGCGCAGCGGAGCAAACGTATCACTTCTACGGACCGATGATGATGGGCATGAGCAGCTACGGCACTGCCCAGGCAATTGGTGCGAACTGCACCTTCAGGCGTACCGCTTTAGATTCCATAGGCGGTCATGCGGCAGGACTTTCGGAAGATATGCACACCGCCATGCAATTGCATGCTAAAGGTTGGAAATCCGTTTACTTGCCGGAAGTACTTACACGCGGATTGGTTCCTGCCACACTTTCCGCTTACTACCAACAACAACTCAAATGGTCAAGGGGAACATTCGAATTACTTTTTACTACTTACCCAAAATTGTTCCGCCATTTTACCTGGAGGCAAAAACTGCACTACTTTCTCATTCCGCTGCATTTCTTAAGCGGAATGGTTACGGTGATTGACATTCTGATTCCGGTGCTGGCGCTATTGCTTGCCGAGCCGGTATGGAAAATTAATCTCGGAGAATTCGCCAAAATGTTTTTACCGTTGTTGATTTTGACTTTAATCATCAGACAGTACGCTCAACGCTGGCTGATAGAACCACATGAAAGAGGAATGCATCTTGCCGGAGGATTGCTGAAAATGGGAACCTGGTGGATATTCCTCATCGGGTTGTTCTGTACTATTTTCAGAGTGAAAATTCCCTACATTCCCACACCAAAGAATGATGAACCCCGCAACGACTGGAAATTAGGATTGCCCAATATCATCGCGGCAGTAATTAGTTTTGCCGCCATCCCGATCGGCTTGCTGCTGGATTTTACGCCCTTTACCTTTTTTATCGCTTCGTTTGCATTAGTGAATGCGCTCGCGCTGACATTCGCGGTCATTATGGGACAACAAAAGGTGATAATTGCCTTGAAGCAAAGATTCTGGAGAACACAAATGCTGAAAAAAACTTACTTCAAAATGGAGTCTTTATTTGTTGAGCATTACCTGAACAGCCTTACGTTTTTCCGCAGGTCGGCAATAGTGCTGGCTTTTTTCCTTTCTGTTTTTGCTTTCAGCTATGAATACCGGGAATTTTTTCACGGTGACAAAAATCCGCTTGAAGGATTGGAACCACCCAAAGAAAAAGATGCGGGGGGATTTTATGCAGGAATTTATGTGCCCGATGTGGAGAAAAAAAATTCCTTCACGAAACTGGATGAAACCGCGAAACAGTTAAGCACCACTTTCGACATTGTTTCCATTTACATGGCATGGGGACCGGAAAGCGGAGCTGAGTTTCCGGACACATTGATGAGAGAAATCATCAGGCGGAATGCTGTTCCCATGCTGACCTGGGAACCCTGGACGTGGCCCTTTCCTGAGTATAGAGATCATCCTGACCTTTGCTGTGAAAAGAAGGTGCTTCAATATATCACACAAGGCTACTTTGATAAATATCTTGCTGATTATGCTGTAAGGTTGAAGAGCCTCAAAGCGCCTGTGATGGTAAGATTTGCACATGAATTCGACAATCTGGCTTATCCGTGGTCGGAGGCGGGCGGCAATTCTCCGCAGGATTTTATAGACTCGTGGCGCTACATTGTTCATTTTTTCGATTCCATGGCAGTGGGTAATGTTACCTGGGTGTGGAATCCGTGGGAAGAGGAAAACCTTCAATTGTATTATCCCGGAGCGAGCTATGTGGATTGGATTGGCGTTACCAACCTGAACTATGGACTGGCGGCTTCCAACAATACCTGGTATCCGTTTGAAGACTTATACAAACCATTCAGTGATAAAATAAAACAGTATAACAAGCCGGTCATGCTTTCAGAATTCGGCAGCACCACCTTTGGCGGCAATCAGAA
>JBGTCY010000061.1:0-6641 GCA_041748615.1 Chitinophagales bacterium | reverse complement strand
TTCGGAAGAAAGCGTTATTTTTATCATCGTATTATTTTTTAATTTTTCACCTGAACAAGTGAAAGTTACGGAGCCGCGCAATCAGCGCGGCTCTTGTTTTTCAACACGATGGGAGTTAATTATTTGCGGAGTTGAGGTAATTAATAAGCACAAATGTGAAAGCATGCACATTTTGCACACTCCAGTAAGGCAAACGCTCAATAGCACCACTTGCAAAAAAGAGCATGCTTTTCTGCCAACTCATCGAAAAATTGTTATAAAAAATCTGCCCTGCAAAAAAAATAAAACATAATGCGAATGGCAACCCAAAATAGAATTCATCGAAACCAGGTGGGTTTGGTACTTTTAAAAAAAGTTCCCCATTTCACAACGATGTTACATTGATACAATGGCAATATGACAACTTAATAATGGACAGTAAGGTATTTCGCTAACAATCCTGAAAAAACATGAATGGTAAAATCGTTTTTCGAAAGTTTATCTCTTCTCACTGCTTCATTACGTGAGGAAAATATATTACCTTTCATTCCGCCACGATTTTTGCATCCAAATCACTTCAGGAAGTTACAAGGTAAAAAAATAAAATATTGTTACCTTTAGCCGCTCAATATATGAGAGTAGTGTTTTAAGGGCAGTTCTAAAAATTGTTCTTTTTAATTGCCTCATCCCTTGCCTTCTCCGAATGAGAGGGAGATTGAGGTAATTTTTAGTACTGACTTTAATTTTTTTTTAAAATGCTTAAGCCTCCTCTGCTCATTTAAGGATAAGGGTGATATTGACTGAATCTAAAACTACTCCATCGTTATACCGGGAGTAGTCGAATTTTCGAAGAAAAGAGACGTACTTTCGGTATAGTTAGAAATTGAAAACAAAAAGGACATTAAAATGAAATTCTTAGCTTACTCAATTATCATCATTTCCCTTTTTTCTTATCGGAATATCTCCGCTCAATGTGTCGTGAATGTTTATGCAAATCCGGTGGATGTGGTTTGTGGAGACCCGGTAGTACTCTCGGCTTTTGGATATGGTCAGGGGCAGGTGGTTTTTCAGGAAAATTTTAATTCCGGCTCGCCTACCGGTTGGGCGTTCACCCAACAGGCGATGTTTAACAATCCTTGCAGTCCTAATGGCGTGGATGGCACTACGCATATCTGGATGGGAAACAGCTCCGGGGTTCCGAGAGAATTAAGAACGCTGCCTTATAATTTTTCAACAGCGATAGCCGGAGTCACGATTTGTTTTGATATGCTGTTTGCCACACAAGGTCAGGCTGCCCCCTGCGAAGGTCCGGATGAACCGGATGAAGGGGTTTATATTCAATTCAGAGTGGGAGGCGGAGCCTGGCAAACCATTCACTATTTTGACCCCAATGGCGGCAATGACGCCTTATTGACCAATTGGAATAACTGGTGTTATCAGCTTCCTCCGGGCGCTGTTGCCAATAATGTCGAAATCCGTTTCTTTCAGGACAACGATTCCGGTGCGGATTATGACCACTGGGGGATTGATAATGTGCAGATATTTTTCAACAGTCCCGACTATAATATTATCTGGACTCATGACAACTATAGTTATGGAACCGGAGTAAGCGGGGGTGACAATCCCAATCCTGATTATCCGCGCCAAAACACCACCTATTCAGTCAATATGACGGACGGCACGAATTCCTGCACCGACCAGGTAACGGTTATCGTGCGTGATCCAATCCTGAGAATTGATGCAGGCACAGATACGACTATTTGCGAGGGAGATTGCGTGACACTGGATGCAGAAGCCACCGTTATCAAGAGGGAAGCCCGCAATGTTATTTTTTCAAATAATGAAATTGCGCCTGTCACAGGTTTTCCTGACCCGGCTGATTTAATCACCCTGCTGTTACCCTGCTTTAATTTTTCGGGTTGTCAATGTCCCGATGGTTCTTCTGTTGGTTTTGGCGCGACTTGTCCATTAGTGTTTACAGGAAGTACTTCCATGAACATTAATGTCGCAGGATTAAATAATCCTACCATGCCGCCAGCCCAATTAATCAGTGTGTGCATTGATGATATTGGGTTTTTATTTGGTGATTTATCCTTGTTTCAGGTTATCCTGACTTGCCCTGACAACACACAAATTGTGTTGGCAACTCCGGGTTCAATCACAGGTGCGAGTATGCAGAATGCCTGTTTTGAATTGAACGCGACAAGCCTGATTTCATCCGGTTCAACCCCCTACACCGGCAACTGGCAATCCGCCCAATCCTTTAACAACTTAACTGGTTGCGCTGGTAACGGAGTTTGGACATTAACTTTTTCTGCAACTATTGATTTCTCCAATCCAAATGCTGTACCTCCTGTCGGTTTTTTAAATGGATGGTCTATCACCTTTTTTGACCCCGAAATCAGCTATCAGGGCGACTTCACCTGGGCGCCCACCACCAACATGACGAACTCCAACACCACAAACCCTACTGTTTGTCCTTTAACCACTCAAACCTATACGCTCACTGCTTCCGATACCGCGAATTGTGTTACCGCGAGCAACACCGTCACCATCACGGTTGACCCGGTTTGTTGCAACCTCGCCTTCACCGGTTCAGCAACGAACTCCACTTCCTGCACCACTCCGAATGGCGCGATTACGCTCACGATTTCTTCCGGTTCCGGAAACTATTCTTTTCTTTGGAGTAATAACGCTACCACACAAAACCTCACCGGACTCGCTCCGGGCGTTTATGATGTCACAGTAACGGATATCACACAGGCATGTGACCGTTTCGGCTCATTCACCATTACCGGTCCCACCGGTTCGCCACAAATCACCGCGGTGAATGCGACCGATGAAACCTGCCAGGGATACGAAGACGGAACCGCATCCGTCACTGTTACCGGAGGTACAGCGCCATTGAACTATAGTTGGAGTTCCGGGCAAACCGGAGCGGCTGTCACTTCGCTCACTGACTTACCAGCCGGAAACTATTCAGTCACCGTTGAAGATGCCAACACCTGTAGTGATATTGCCAACTTCACGATTGCTCCCGGTCCGGTCTGTTGCACGCTGGCGGTTTCCGCTACAGTCACTCAGCCTGACTGCGGACAAAATAACGGTGAAATTTCACTGAACATCACCGGCTCCGGCAGCTATACTTTTAACTGGAGCGATGGCGCAACAACTCCAGGCAACCTCAATCTTGCAGCGGGTTCATTTTCCGTTACGGTGACCGACCAACTTCAAAACTGCGATTTTGACACCACAATTATTCTTTCGAATCCGGGCGCGCCAACACTTCAGCTTGGTTCCACGCCTGAAACCTGTGTGGGTGATGAAGATGGTTCTGCCTGGGTAACAGCCACCGGCAGCGGACATTTTTCCTATGACTGGAGCAACAGCGAAACCACTGACAGCATCTTAAATCTTGCCTCCGGCACTTACTCGGTGACGGTGGAAGATGCCTTAGGTTGCGATGCTGTGGGAACAGTAACCGTTCAGCCCGGACAGGTTTGCTGCAACCTCATTGTTTCAGCAACCACGACCGATGCGAGTTGCAACGCTGCTGATGGCAGCATCTCTGTTACGGTTGACCCCGCATCCGGACTCGCGCCTTTTGAATATCAACTCAACGGGGGCGGTTTTTCATCCAACAATACTTTTTCAAATCTCGCTACAGGTAATTATGTCATTGTCGCACGTGATGCGAATCAATGTTCAGCGAGCATCAATGTATTTGTGGATGAAGCGGGCAACACGATTGTGCTTTCAGTCACCGCGACCGATGTCACCTGCTTTGGTGATGCGGATGGTACTGCAACAGCAACGGTTACCGGTGGGAACGCGCCCGTCACTTTGCTTTGGTCAAACAGTTTGTCGGATACAGCGATTAGCGGGTTAACAGCCGGAACATATTACCTTACTGCTACCGATCAACTCAACTGCCGCAGGTTTGACAGCGTGGTCGTGAGTGAACCCGCTCAACTGCTCGTTGACCTTGGAGGCGATATTTCTTTTTGCGAAGGCGAAAGCGCAACGCTCAGCGTGAGCGGCACATTTGCTCAAATTGATTGGTCAACGGGTGAAACCACTTCCTCCATCATTGTCACTTCTACCGAAAATGTCAGCGTTGAAGTGACTGATGCAAACGGCTGTACCGCCACCGATGCTATCAATGTCACCGCCACTGCATTGCCCGATGTAGATGCAGGCGCTGACACCACCATCTATGATTTTGAAAATATCCTGCTCACTCCCACGGTCAGCGGAATTGTCAACAACGTAGGATTCAACTGGAACCCGCCCACCGGGCTTTCCTGCACAAACTGCCAGAACCCCATTGCTTCACCGGATTCCACAACGCTTTATTATCTCGTTTACACTGACCAGAATAATTGTATTGGATTTGATTCCATTCTCATCACTGTGGATGACGGTGAGTTTTTCGCCATCGTCCCTAACGCTTTCACTCCCAATGGCGATGGATTGAATGATTTCATTATCGTTTATCACGAGGGCATGACACGCATGGTGCTAAGAATTTACAACCGCTGGGGTTCCCAAGTTTTTGAATCACGCGACCCCGCGTTCGGCTGGGACGGAACCTTCAAAGGAAAAATCCTCGACCCGGGCGTTTTCGTATATGACCTCTATGCCGAATTCCGTAACTACACTTCAAAAAGAACTACGGGTAGCATCACGTTAATCAGGTAGTTTTTTAGAACTTCTTACTTCTGGCAAATTGAGATGCGTTATTCAATTGTAATTCAGTAGTCATTCATTGTAATTCAGTAGCCATTAATTGTAATTCAATAGTTATTCATCAGCGATGAAATGATTTCTGAATTTCCTGAAATGAGTTGAATAAACAAGCTCATAATTTTATTATTCACGAAACCCTTCCCCGTCTCACCATCTGAAAAAATATTTTGACGTGCTCTGCTAAGGTTGGGAGCAAACCGAAATGTTTCAACGAAACATAAAAACGTTCTTTAACAGACTTCCTGCGGTTTTTATCCGACAAGCCTCCGTCAAGATAAAGGCAAAACGGAATGTTCACATAATGATGTGATTGAGCTTTTTGCAATACCCTGATAACCCAGTCAATGTCACCGGAAAGTCGCCAGTGCAAATCATATTCCGGTGCGATGCCGCGCTTCACAATCATACTGTGATGACAAATCACCATCCCGTTTCGAAAACTGGCGGGTGAGATTTTTTCGGGAGGCGGAGTTTTTTTATGCCAGGGACGTTGATTGCCCGCTTCATCAATCACAATTGTTTCTCCATAAATAAAATCTTTGCCTTGCGCATCGCGCATCGCTTTTTCTAAAGTACCAGCATCATAGATGCAATCACCGGCATTGATAAACCAGACATAATCACCGGTTGCCGCCTTCAGTCCTTTGTTCATCGCGTCATAAAGTCCCTTGTCCGGCTCGCTGATAAAATAGTGGATGCGGTCAGCATATTTTTGGATGATTTCTGTTGTTTGGTCTTTTGACTTTCCATCAATTATTAAATATTCAAGATTGGGGTAAGACTGAGCGATGATACTTTGAATGGTGCGTTCAAGATATTTTTCCGCGTTATAACAAATCGTGATGATGGAAACTTTTGGGAGCAGGTTTTGCACAGGCGAAAATTAATTTAATTCATCCATAACAGGTAAGACTTTATCTTTAGGGTGTAGGACAAATTGCACCGTTTTTATGGTGCGCATGAGGTCACCCTGAGCGGAGTCGAAGGGGAGCGATTGCAACCCCCACATGGTTTCCCGATTCTCGGTACGCACCATGACAACGCAGTGCAATTTTTCCTACACCCTTAGCATTCCGTCTTTCCATCTATTTCATCAGATTTTTTTATGGAAAATATCAACGTGGTAATTCAAGAAATTTTTTCATTGTATGACCGTTTCGGTTCAGAAGCATACATTGGTGAAAACATCTCACAGTTGGAACACATGAGCCAAAGCGCGCTACTGGCGGAGCGGGAAGGTTTCGATGATGAAGTCATCCTCGCAGCTTTTTTTCATGACATCGGGCATCTTTGTGTTCAACATGATGAAAATGAGAGCATGGGAGGATTCGGTGTGAAAAGCCATGAAAAAATCGGTGCTGATTTTTTACGACAGCATGGATTTTCCGAAAAAATCGCGAAGCTCGTGGAACACCATGTGCAGGCAAAGCGTTATCTCACCTTTAAAAGTCCGGAATATGAAGCGCAGCTTTCACCTGCCAGCAAAAAAACTTTGGAATATCAGGGTGGAAAAATGAATGAATCGGAAGCGATGAAATTTGAAAAAGACGAACTGTTTGCTCTCTCCATCAAAATGAGGGAATGGGATGAAAAAGCGAAACTTGAAAACATCCAGGTTGAAAATTTGGACAAGCTGAAAGCTTTTGCTCAGCGGCATTTACAGTCGCGGTTAAATTTTTCTGAATAATATACCAAGAGTACGTCTCATTCCTTCGGAAATTCGACTACTCTCGATATACCATCAGGTATTATTCTGTACAAGCTCGAAAACCTATTTAGGCTTTGCTGATTTTCTTCAAAAATCAACATAATACAATGTTAATCAACATTATATGTTGATATTTAATTTATAATATTGTTGTTCAGGTGCAAGAGTTTCAAGAATTTTGTACAAAACCCGTGCATCTATGATC
>JBGTCY010000060.1:0-13145 GCA_041748615.1 Chitinophagales bacterium | reverse complement strand
GTTTAAGGTGCATCTGCGAAAACAAATTTTCGGTGTAATTTCCGCCGGAGAAATATCCGTATTTCCACAAATAATCAAGCCGGTCGGCTTGGAGGGTTTGATTAAATATGCGATTCGATATGTGATATTTTATTCTTCCGTATTCATCAAAGGAGATTTCTTGTTTCGGCAACCCGTTTTTCCAAGTTGTCTTTTTCACCAAAGGCAACCCGATTTCAGCAAGTACGCGCACATCCATCAGGAACTGCACCGGTACGGCAAACGTCTTGCGGGCTTCGTCAACCTTTTGATATATAACGCCTGCCTCCAAACTATTGAGCATGGGGAACCGCCTGAGCGTTTCTTTCCGGCTTTTCCCTTTCAACTGAAACTGTTTGCATAGTTTCCCCGAATATGCGCAATCACCATAATATTGGCATTGCCCGTTTGTACCGGTAGAAAACTTGCAACCTGTGCATGAGTAGTGAAAGGAGGAGATGTCAATTATATTCATGGCAATCTTTACGTGCTTCGGATTTCGGGATTTATCCTGTGGTTTCTATTGAATATTGAGTATTAAGATTACTACTTCTCTGGGGATATAAGGTCAAATTTCTTCCGAAATTCATTCCATATTAGTTCAACTGCTGCTTTAGCAGAGTTTAAATCCCAATGAGTTCCAGAAGTAAAAAGTTTATTTTCTGAGGAATGTTTTAGTGGCAGTTTACAATCATAATAATAATAGTATTGAGACCATTTCCTTTCATCTTCCATTCGTGAGATGTGAGCTATTTCTATTCCGTTAACGCTTGCACTATACCTGCGGTATCCATTATGATGGTAGGAATCAGATTTCCATTGTATTTCTATGGAATTGCTTACTTGTTCCATAAATTCATTCTATAATTTTTCAACTTTAGCTTTACCCGAATTTAAATCTTTTGTATAGAAATGTGTTTCTCTTTTTGACAATGTATTTAAACTAATTTGAATGGAACAAGAATTACTCCGTTGACTTCTTTTAGGCAAGGTGATCCATGCAATCTCTTTGTTATATACACAAGCTGTCTCAATATGATTTGAGTATTTTGTTTCAGGAGATATTGTCCAATTAATTTTTATCATTTTAAGTTAAAAGTCGAATAAGCTTAATTTCTTTCCTTTTTGTGGGAAGGAGTGAATATAACGCAGCAATTTGAGCATATTAAATTTGCCATTACGATGAAAGTGCAAGTGAGTCCAAATTTGTGTTTTAGCAGGGATAGTTACCTCGCAAGGTATATGACATTTGGCAGCTTCAAAATACTTATTGAAAGTTCTAAGCTGTGGTTAACAAATTTGGGGCACTATGAAGAAAAATATCAAGAAGCTGTATTTACGAAAGATGAAGAATGTAATATTCGCAGAGAGTCTAAATTTTATTTTCCCGACAACGCTAATAACGAATATAGAAGCAAGATGGCACATCTCAATATCCTCAAATATGGCGTGTTCATTAACTGCTGGCGCAAGTCTGATTTTGAATCAAAAATAATGTGGCGTGAATTCGTGAGCGATGGCGCAGGGGTATTAATTCTTACTAAACTTCAGACATTAGTAAATATACTGATGGAATCGCCTGACGAAAGAAATTGCAGTATAGAACTGGCTAAGTATGTAAATTCCAGAACTAACAATATGTTGGTGGTGAATACTAAAGAGCTTGCATCCAGAAAACCAAAAAAATTCTCACATGAGAATGAGATAAGGATAATGCTTTCTGATTATAATTTTTTTAGAAACCAAAATCAAAGGGGTACCGAGATACGCATTGATGTTCAAAAATTAATCCGTAAGATTATTATAAGTCCAGAAGCTGATTCAGATGTGAGAAACAAAATTTATAAATTGGCAATGGAGAATGGATTGGCTGATAAAGTATGTGAATCTAAATATACAAAACCTCGTGCGATGATTTCATTCGGCAAATACAATTAAAGGCTATGTCTGAAACCTCACATAACCTCCCATCAACAAACCAACAGGCTCTTCAAAAAAGCCAGGCTGCTATTGCCATAACTAATAGGCTGTTGGCGCATGAAATTGAACAAAGACTTATCAATTTATGTTTGAAACATCCTGATTTCTTTATCAAGTTGATTTGCAGATATTATCCTTTAAATGGGAAATTATTAGGGAAATTTGAGCATAAATGGTTATGGTGGTTGTTAAGCAGTAAAGGTTCCCTTCCATGGACAAGTGAGCTAATCTTACAATTTAAGGATAAATGGTCGTGGGGATTAGCCCGCAATAAAACAATTCCATGGACAATAGAACTCATCCGGGAGTTTCAATATGATAAATCGCAATGGTGGGGCGAATTAAGCAAGAATGAAGCTCTGCCATGGACGATTGAGCTAATCCGGGAATTTCAGGATAAATGGGCATGGTATAACCTAAGCAATAATGAAGCTTTGCCATGGACCCTTGAGTTAATAAGGGAATTTCAAGATAGATGGGATTGGGGGCATGAAAGTGTAACTAGTAGTGATCATGCTGATGCTCTTCTCAACGGGTATAATCTTCACTTCAGTTCATCATCACCCGGAGGTTTAAGTTTTCGGAAAAATTTCAAATGGTCAATAGACATCCTGGATGAATTTAAAAGCAAATGGGATTGGGAGGTTTTAAGCCGCAATGAGCATTTGCCTTGGTCAATTGAGTTGATTGAGCTATATCAGAATAAACTGGATTTTGAAAGACTTAGCGGCAATAAAGGCATCCCTTGGACAATGGAATTAATCGAAAAATATCAGAATCGGTGGGAGTGGGAGTGGAAGTTGTGTGGTCTTAGTGATAACCCAACCTTACCATGGTCAATAGAGTTGATTGAAAGATATCAGAGCAAATGGGATTGGACGCAGCTTAGTTACAATAAAGGTATTCCCTGGACAATGAAATTAATAGATAAATATATTAATAAGTTTGATTGGAAGGCGCTTAGTTATAACAAAGTTCTCCCTTGGTCAATGGAATTGATTGAAAAATATCAGCACGAATTGGATTTCGGAAGTCTTAGTTACAACGAAGGCATACCTTGGTCAATTGAGTTGATTGAGCTATATCAGAATAAACTGGATTTTGAAAGACTTAGCGGCAATAAAGGTATTCCTTGGACAAATGAATTGATAGAAAAATATCAAAATAGAGGGGATTGGAATCAGCTTAGTTGGAGCAGGGTTATACCTTGGTCAATAGAATTGATACAAAAGCACAGCGAGAAACTTGATTGGAAGTATTTTGATATGAACGATGCCGTTTGGGAAAAAGCCTTCAAACCCCACCTCACCGACCAACTCATAGAAAAAGTAATGAGCCGCATCGGGTAGTGAAATAGAGTAAGTGATCTGATTTAACAGGCGATTTACCTCTGGCGTTTATTATCTTTACCTCATGTTTCAGCCAATTCTCCGCAACAAGTTGAAGGAAGTCATTCAACTACTCAAAACTCATAACGTTAAGCGGGCGTATGCATTTGGCTCGGTATGCACGGAACATTTTAATGATGAGAGCGATATAGATATTCTTATCGCTTTCGAAAAAGTTCCTTTTGACGGGTACGCGCAAAACTTCTGGGATTTGGAGGCAAAGCTTCAGGCATTACTGAAACGTCCGGTTGATTTGGTTCCTGAGCATACGCTGCGCAATCCTTACTTCATTCAGGTGGTAAATAAAACAAAAACACCCCTCTATGAGTGAAGAAATCAAAAAATATTTGCTCGATATTCGTGAATGTGTTCTGTTCATACAAGAGCAGACTACAGGCATTAAAACATTTGAAGGCTATACAGGCAACAAACTGGTGAAAGCTGCTGTGGAGCGGAAATTGGAAATTATCGGTGAGGCTCTCGGCAAAGCATTAAAAATCAACGCTGACTTATCTATTTCGCACAAGCAAAACATCATTGGTATGCGCAACCGCATTATCCATGCTTATGACGAAGTGGATGATGCAATGGTGTGGGAAGTGATGAACAAGTATCTGCCCGCCCTGAAAGAAGAAGTTGAAAAACTGCTGCAATAACCGATTCCCGTAATCTACATGGAAACTCAAGCCCACTTCGAAAACATCAGGGAAGTCATCCGCTCAGAAATCGGCAGGGCGCAAAGCGAAATCTGCGTGGCGGTGCCGTGGTTTACGGATGATGATTTGTTTGCCGCGCTCGTTCAACGGGCAAAGAATAAAGTTGTTATCAGGCTTATTACCATAGAAGATGAAATTAACCGCG
This sequence comes from Chitinophagales bacterium, assembly GCA_041748615.1. GTDB lineage: Bacteria > Bacteroidota > Bacteroidia > Chitinophagales > CAIOSU01 > JBGTCY01. The sequence goes on along the minus strand of JBGTCY010000060.1, from coordinate 8,898 downwards.
CACATGGCGTGGATACGAACCTGCTGCAATCAGCAGGCGGCAGGGTTTACAAAATAGCGCACGATGGCGAGTCGAGCATGATGCACAATAAGTTTTGCGTGATTGACCGTAACGTAGTAATTACAGGCTCCTACAACTGGAGCCGCAAGGCGCAACTGAACAACGAGAACATCACGGTGACGAAAGGCGACTATGAATTGTCACTGCAATTCGTAAATGAATTCAACAGATTAGTTGAGCATTACTTCGGTGAGAAAGCCGCAGAAGAAATTGACATCGGCAAATTAGTGAAGCGGTTGCAAGTGGTGAAAAACTTTATCTCGCTGGGCGAGACCGATGAACTGCCTTCTCAAATCGCTAAACTGCGCGCCATGTCATTCAGCGCGGAGCTTAATGAACTGATACATGATATGGAGCTGAAACGCTATTCAGATGCCGTAACAAAAATCGAAATCTTCATCAACCGCTATCAGCAACTTGCTTTGTATGAAGACCCGGAGGTGAACGCGCTGAAAGTGGAAATCAAATCGCTTGAACTTGAACTCACTTCCATTAGCAATGAAAAAGCGGATGCGGAAAAGTTAGTGGTGGAGTTCGGCATCAGGCACAACCAGCTACTCGGAGCGGTCATCAGCAAAATCCTGAAACTGAAAATTGAATTGCTCAAAAAAGAAGTGCCGGAAAGCGAAGAGAAACAAAGGGAATTTGAAGAGGCGAAGAAAGATTATGAGGAGTATCACAAACAATATGAAGAAACAAAATCAAAGAAGCATTACGACCTGAGTGAGGAGCAGCAAGTGGAACTGAAGAAAAAATATCGCGAGGCAACACGCAAATGCCATCCCGACAGGGTTGCTGAAGAATTGAAAAAACAAGCGGAAGAAGTTTTCAATGAGTTGCAGCAGGCATACCAGGAAAACAATTTGAAACGGGTAACGGAAATTCTTGACGAAATCAATAAAGGAAATTTTTTCGTCTCCCGCTCAGAAAAAATCAGCGAGAAAGCCAAGTTAAAAGCGGAAGCATTGCGACTGCGCAATCAAATCAAAAAATTAGCGCTTGAACTTACCGAACTGAAATCAACAGAAACTTACCAAACCATCAGTAAGATTGATGATTGGGAGAAGTATTTTGGAGAAACCAAAGAAAAACTGGAAGAGCAGTTGAAAGAGTTGGAGATGAAAGTGAGATGAATTAAAAAAAGAAAAACCTTAGCCTTGCCGGTTCCTAAAAAAATCTTGATGAGGATTTTTTCCGCGACCTCACCGTTACCGCACTGAGGACAACTTCACTTAGACCTATCTCATCAAGTGTTTCGATAGTGTCCAGCCTGCCGTTAAAAGCGCTGATGAAAATGTTGGTGTCGCAAAGAACCATTATGAAATTCCGTTTCGCTTCCAGGCTTTTTCCCTTATCTGTCCGAGCGTTCTGGGTTTTTTCTTCCAGATACCGAACAAGTCTTTAGGGTTGATTTTCTTATCGCCTTTCGTAACAAAAGCGCGGGGTTGCTTATCCGAAGTCACTTTCACATCCTTCACCTTGAATTTTTTCAGGGCATCCAGCAGTTTTTCCACTTCACTTGAATTGGATATTTCGAATGTCACTCTCATGGTACTGTAATTTTGTATTGTAAGTTTACAAAATCGTATCAACTTTTTGTGTGGTTTTCCGTCAAACCCCTGCTCAATCCCCCGTTCAATCAAGCCCCCAACGCAAGCCACAAGCAAAGCTGACTTTGGTTGCTGCTACTCACCTCACCATCTTCTGAAAATCCGCTCCCGATGGATTTTCGAATACTTCAAGGTCGAAGCTGGGAACAACTGCCAGCAGGTGGTCGAAGATGTCCGACTGAACACCTTCGTAAATCACCCATTCCTGCCGGTTGCTGAACGCGTAAATTTCGATGGGCAATCCCGTTTCGGTGGGTTCAAGTTGCCGTACCATGCAGGTCATCTTTTTGTGGATATGCGGGTTGTTGTTTAAATAGGCTTCGGCATAACGCCTGAATACTCCGATGTTAGTCATGTGGCGACCGTTAATCAAAATGCTTTTGTCCACGTGATGCGCTGTGTTGTAAGCTTCAATCTCATTGCTGCGCTCGCGGATATAATTGCTCACCAATTGAATTTTTGAAAACCGCTCTACCATCTCATGATTAAAGAATTTGATACTGCTGATTTTAATATGGATAGCCCGCTTTATTCTTCTGCCGCCCGACTCGGACATGCCCCGCCAGTTTTTGAATGAGTCGGAGATGAAAGCGTAAGTCGGTACGGTGGTAATGGTGCGGTCCCAGTTTTGAATTTTGATGGTCGCTAAGTTCATTTCAATCACGTCACCGTCCGCGCCATACTTGGGTATTTCCACCCAGTCGCCCACGCGCACCATGTCGTTGGCTGCTATCTGCACGCTGCCTACAAAACCCAAAATCGTGTCTTTGAAAATCAAGAGCAACACAGCCGTCATCGCGCCCAAGCCGCTGAAGAAATAAATCGGGGACTTGTCCAACAGCATGGCAAGCGCCAGGATGAACCCGATGAGGAAAAGAAAAATTTTAAATAACTGGATGAACGAAGCGACCGGCTTGTCGCGGAATGCCGTGAGTTTACTCAGGATTTCTTCGATGACATTGAGCATGTTGTTGATGACCACCAGGATGACAATCACGATGTAGAGGTCAGTCAGTTTTTTAATCCAGGGTATCCATTCCGGAAAATCAATAAACACGTATTTCGCCAGCATGTCAATGGCGATAGCCGGGGCGATGTGGGAGAGTGCGTCAAACACATGTTTCTCAAGGAGGATATCGTCCCAGGTATTTTTTGTCCGCTTGATGACGAATTTGATGGCGCGCAGGATAATCTCTTTGGCGACAAAATTCATAACGATGGCAAGTAAAATCATCGTGAGCGCCAGGATGATGAACTTGATGTAGATAACAAGGTCGTCATTCATGCCTGCGGTATGCAATGCTTCAGTCAACTTATCGCCCAGCCTGAATACAAATTCCTTATCAACTTCCATGATTAAATTTTTGATAAAAACTAATGATTTTTAATATATTGATGCAGCATTTTTGCGAGCCTTTCGGGATTGTCTTCTTTTCTAAACCGTTTCTCAAAACGTTTGGCGCTTCTATTTTCCATCAAGGCGAATGCAAGCATATCATGATGCAGTTGATTGCTCAAATTCCAGTGAGCGATGAAGTCCGTCCAACTTTCAATTTCATAGAATTGCCTGATTAACCACGGGTGCAAATCGACTCCAGCTTTATTGTAAAATCTTTTCTTGATTCTTATTTGAATATCATGCTTTCCGTTATAGGGATTGTAAGCAAAATGCGTGTATTGTTCGTCCCATGCTTTTAGCATAGCATCATACACCTGCCACTCATCCACTCTTTGGATGAGCAGGCGCATTTTTTCTATGATGTCCCATCCTAAATTTTTGGCGTCCTCATATTGTGTGGTTTGTGAATAAGTCTGTAGTTGGTCTTTAAAATAATTTTCAACCCATTGCTCCCGGATATATTCGCCTAACCCGGATAGTGGCTGATAAATGCTATCCAACAATTCCATTTTTTGCGTGATGCGGTCTTCCAATGTTTGCAATTCACCCACTTTTTGAAGAGCGTCATACGCGTCATCTATGATTTCAAGATGCTGTGGTAATGTCGTGTTAAAATTTAAAATCCAATCATAAATGGTTTTAAAAATATCATGAGAAATTGCATCGCGTTCCGGTATCGGTAAATCAACAAAATGGGTGTCATAGACTGCGCCCTGCACTATTTTTTGCTCATTAATTAAATCAAACCATTGCTGGTTGCCGATTTCATAGCGGTTTTTGTAAGCGAACAATGGATGTTGCGTGCGTTGTAGCAGCGAATCTGCAAGTTCGAATTTCGTTATTGCGGTTTTTGAAAATGCCAATGCAAGGTCAAGCTCACCGCTCCATCCGCGATTGATGATAATATTCCTGTATTGCAGCCGCTGCTCAATCTCGCGTTTCATGTGTCGCATGAGACTGTCAGCGCGATGAACAGCTACTTTTTCTTCCTGCGAAAGCGGGTATTCTATTTTTCTGAATACAGGTCCGTGGCGACTGAATGCGTATGGAAATACTTCCAATTGAAAGCCTTTGAAAAAATAATTATGCAAATAATGTTGCAACGCGGTCTGGCTGATGCCGGGATAGCCATCTTCGTCAAACGCGTAATCACCGATGCGGAAATGAAGCATTTCCGTTGCCTCCGAAAGCGCTGCAAGCTGAGCTTTGGTTAAGTCCAAACTTGTCGTCTCTTTCTTTCCGTTTTTTGTAATGATAATTTCAGTGAGCAACCCCTGCTGATATGTGCGTTCTTCTGTAACAGGTTTCCGGGTATGTCCGTCAAGATAACTGCATGTCCATTTGCCGGTGGCGAATCCATCGCGGTCACACATGCCGGTTAATGAAAAACTGCCGTCACGTTTATCCGTGACAGTGAATCTGCCTGTTATTTGTCCGTTGTCAAAAGTCGCCCGGATGGACAACCCGGGTTTTTCAATTTTCAAAACATTGCGGACGCTGTCTATATTCAGTATCCATTCGCCTTGTGGTTGCCCGTTGGCAAAGCGCGCCTCCCATGAAGCGCGTTTACCGGAAGAATTGAACTTTGGCGCTATTGTCACACCCGGTTCAATCGTATATTGCCAGTCGGCTTCATCCCACTGCCATCTGCCTTCAGGGAGGTGGTTGATGAGTTTGCCTTTGGCGAAATAAGTTTTCATCAGGCTGTTATTCAGCTCACGCCATTTGATTTCCAGATTGCCGTTGCGGGGTAAAAGCGTATCTGACCATTCGCCATTGAAATTCACTTCACCCTGTAGTCCATAGGCATCATGAAATTGCTTTGTGTTTTGGGCGGAGATGGTATGAAAAGAAAAAAATAAGCAGAGCAATAAACTCTTTCCGAGGAGGTAGAACAAACTGCACCACTTCTTTTGCTGCGCATGGGTCACCCTGAGCGGAGTCGAAGGTGAGGCGATTGCTAACCTGTAGGTTTCGACTTCGTACACCATCTCAACGCAAATACAATTTGTTCTATAATATATTCCGCTTTTCCATCCTCTGAGAAAAGAAGGATACCTGAAGTTGTGTTTTATAAAAAAGATGCGATGTTGATTTTTTGCCAAAATAAATTGTCCCGGTTTTTAATTACCACTTTCATTTTTTTTATTGAAAACTGTTTTCATAATGTCGTCCATGTTGTAGGCAACACTGATTTGAAATAAATGATTGATTTCGGTAAATGTCCATTGCGGTTGGTTAATTGATTGATGCAGATAACCTGCCTGAAAATTCAATTTCGGACTGACCTGATATCCAATTCCAGTATAAAAACGATTCCGGTCAAAAACCTCGGCTGGCGTACCCCGCCCGATGTTGATGAAAATCTCATTGTTGGCAGTAATAAAAAGATGACGGAGATGAGGAGAAACAGAATACAGTGGAAAAATCGCCTGAAAACGATAACGTACGCGATTATCATAAACCGAAGTGTTTTTGGTTTTATTTTCAATAAAGCGTTGCTCAAGACGGTAGCGGTGTTCCATGAAAATTGCTTTGGTTCTGTGCCGTAGAATCAGTTGCTGCCAGATTCTGTGTTCTCTGAAAGCGCTGCTAAAAGTATTATCGGAAGACGGAGTGGTGTAAAAGTATCCGTAACCGGCCGTTAAGGTTGCCAATGGATTGGCATACCAGTGAAATCCGACACGCACCAAACTTTGAGCCGAAGTATTTTTTAAAAAATAACTGCGTAATTGCACTTCGGAATGAATCCCGATTTTTTGGTTGATTTTATTATCACCGGTGTAAACAAGCCAGTGTCCGTAAGGATTGAGGCGGGGTTGATTTTGGGAAATCACCTCAGCGACACAACAGAATTTGATGCATAAGAGAATGAGGAACTGTTGCAGAATTGCCGGTTGTTTCATGATTGATTTTCAGAAACAAAAGTAGCACCTCTCCTTTTTTAAGGACTGACAGGTTGAATGAATACATTCAGAAAAAGTGTTAAAAGTGTCAAATAAAGATGTTCACTCATCAAAAAGCGAACCTGCTTTCGAGGGTGGTTTTTTCCCGAGGTGACGGTAGGCGAGGTCCGTGGCTTCGCGCCCGCGCGGGGTGCGTTTGAGGTAACCTTCCTGAATCAGAAAAGGCTCATAAACTTCTTCAATGGTTTCGCTTTCTTCACCCACGGAAGTGGCAATCGTGGTGATGCCGACCGGTCCGCCACCGAATTTTTCAATGATGGTTTGCAGGATGCGGTTATCCATGTCATCCAATCCTTTTTCATCCACATCAAGCGCTTCAAGTCCGTATTTGGAGATTTGCGCGTCAATGATGCCTTTGCCTTTTATTTGTGCGAAATCTCTTAATCGCCTGAGCAGCAGGTTGGCAATACGTGGCGTGCCGCGACTTCTGCGTGCGATTTCCGTAGCGCCATCTTCAGTGATGGTGGTTTCCAGAATTGTTGCCGAGCGCTTGACAATCATGGTCAATGTTTTGGCGTCATAATATTCCATTCTCGCTGAGATGCCAAAGCGCGAACGCAGCGGTGAAGTGAGTAATCCGGAGCGTGTCGTAGCGCCAACCAGCGTAAAAGGATTGAGTTTCAATTCTAATGAACGCGCGTTGGGTCCGCTGTCGAGCATGATGTCAATCTTGAAATCTTCCATCGCGGAGTAGAGGTATTCTTCCACTACCGGACTCAGCCGGTGAATTTCATCAATGAACAACACATCCCGCGCTTCGAGATTAGTGAGCAATCCGGCAAGGTCGCCCGGTTTTTCAAGTACTGGACCGGACGTTACCTTCACGCTGACACCCAATTCATTGGCGATAATGTAAGAAAGGGTGGTTTTACCCAAGCCCGGAGGTCCGTGCAGCAACACATGGTCAAGCGCTTCATTACGTCTTTTTGCCGCCTCAATAAAAACAGTGAGATTATCCGTAATTTTTTTTTGCCCGCTGAAATCCGTCAGCATCTGCGGACGCAACACATTTTCTACTTCACGGTCGGTAGCGGAAAGATGTTCGGTTTGCGGGTCAATATTCGGATTCATGTCCGCCAAATTTAACTGATTTAGCTATTGCTCAGGAAACACAGCTTAGTGTGAGTTGTTGTACGACAACTTCATTACTTTGTCATTCCGGCTTCATGCCGGAATCCCCTTGGAATTTTTGAATTAGGGGATGCCGACCGGATAAAAAATCGTGAGGCATGATACGAAGAAGCTGAATTTATTCAACATGTTATGAGATGTTAAATAACTCATTACACCTCCGTTTATTCATGCTCATAAAAATGCGATTGCCCCGAAAGCCTTAATTTAGCAATCTCAATTTATTCACAAAAATCAAACAATTATGTCTGGCGAAAAAGTAACAGTCAAAAACGGTAAGCTCTTAGTTCCTGATAATCCGGTTATTCCTTTCATCGAAGGCGATGGCACCGGTCCGGATATTTGGGCTTCATCTGTCAGGGTTTTGGATGCGGCAGTGGAGAAAGCGTATCACGGAAAAAGAAAAATCCAATGGCTCGAAGTGTATGCCGGTGAAAAAGCGTTCAACGAAAAAGGTGATTGGCTGCCTCAGGAAACTTTGGATGCCATTGATAAATATTTAATCGCGATTAAAGGTCCGTTGACGACTCCGGTAGGTGGTGGTATCCGTTCATTGAATGTAGCGTTGCGCCAAAAATTGGACTTGTACGCTTGTGTGCGCCCCGTGCGCTATTTCACCAATGTGCCTTCACCCATGAAAAATCCCGAGTGGATTGACATGGTGGTGTTCAGGGAAAATACGGAAGATATTTATGCGGGAATCGAATGGAACAGCGGCACGCCCGAAGTTCAAAAACTGATTGCTTTCCTGCAAGATGAAATGGGTGTAAACAGCATCCGCTTCCCGGCTTCTTCTTCCATCGGCATTAAACCCGTTTCAAAGGAAGGCTCTGAAAGGCTCATCCGAGCGGCTGTCAAATATGCTGTCGAACTGAAAAAACCCTCCGTTACTTTAGTGCACAAGGGTAATATCATGAAATACACTGAGGGCATGTTTAAGAAATGGGGTTATGATCTTGCCGAACGCGAATTTGGTGACCATACTTTCACCTGGAATCAATATGACAGGATTGCCGCGGAGAAAGGAACGGATGCCGCAAACCAGGCGATGAAGGAAGCTGAAAAAGCCGGTAAAGTGATTGTGAAAGATTCTATCGCGGATGCTTTCTTACAACAGATTCAGTTGCGTCCGCAGGAATATTCTGTGATTGCCACACTCAATCTCAATGGAGACTATATTTCTGATGCGTTGGCAGCAGGCGTTGGCGGAATCGGTATCGCACCGGGCGCTAACATCAATTACGAAAATGGCGCTGCAATATTTGAAGCTACGCACGGCACCGCGCCAAAATATGCCAATCTGGACAAAGTGAACCCAAGTTCAGTCATCCTCTCCGGTGCGATGATGTTTGAATACATGGGATGGAATGAAGCAAAAGACCTGATTTACAAAGGACTGGAAACCGCGCTCGCCAACAAGCGCGTGACGTATGATTTCCATCGTTTGATGGAAGGCGCTACTTTATTGAAATGCTCAGAGTTCGGCACTGAACTGATTAGGAGCATGGATATGGTGGAAGCGTGAGGTGTGGGTTTGAAGTTTAAGGTTTAATGTTTGAAGTTTAAAGTTGAGTGCAGGAATAAATTCAGAATGCAATAAACGAGTCCAATTCGAATTTTTTTTGCCACAAAGACACGATGGCATAAAGAAAACACAAAGTTTAAGTTGGTGGTAATCAATTCTTAGTGAAACTTTGTGACCTTGAGTCTTAGTGGCAATTTTTACTTTTTT
>JBGTCY010000059.1:0-36362 GCA_041748615.1 Chitinophagales bacterium | reverse complement strand
AAAATGCGATTCACATTCTGGTGAACAATACCGGTGGTCCACCGGCAGGTCCTGCCATCAACGCGCAGCCCGAAGATTTTTTGAAAGCGTTCAGCAATCATTTGTTGTGCAATCAAATTCTGACGCAACTGACAGTTGAAGGAATGAAAAAAGAAAACTACGGTCGTATCATCAATATCATTTCCACATCGGTGAAAGCGCCTATCAAAGGACTGGGGGTTTCAAACACGGTGCGGGGCGCGGTGGCGAGTTGGGCGAAAACTTTATCCTTTGAATTAGGTCCGTTTGGAATCACCGTGAATAATGTGTTGCCGGGCGCGACTATAACGGAACGCCTGAATGCGATTATTGAAGGTACTGCTCAAAAAACAAATCAACCCGCTGATATTGTCACCGAGAAAATGAAGCAAGCGATTCCGCTCAACCGCTTCGCGGATGCCTCTGAAATAGCCGCGGCTGTCGCGTTTTTAGCATCCCCGGCAGCAGCCTACATCACCGGAATTAATCTGCCGGTGGATGGGGGAAGGTTGGAGAATTTGTAGGCAGGTTTCCCCCGTTAAAACATAAAGTAAAAAATAAAATATGATAAGGTCGAGCCACCATACAAACTATTATTTCTTGCAGACCATTCCAAAGTCTTAGTTGATGAATATCTTAAACAACCAGAAATTTTTATTGCAGAATAAAATGGAGAAATGCTTGAAGTGGTCGTTTAGCACAGTTTCTTATGCTCCCAGATGCTTCATCAACACCCCGAACACCTCTGTCGCTTCCAATTTATTTTCCGGGAGTAATGTTTTTTGTTTGGTTATTAATAATGGTCCGTCATTTTGATTATCAGGCAGACGTCCGTGGGAACCTTTCACTAATTCGGGTTTGAGTGGGATGAGGTCCATCAGCACTCGGAAGCCTAATTGCTTTTTCAATAGTTTGGAAACCACGCGCAGTGGCACCAAATTCAAATCGGGATTGATGAACAACTCAACGGGGTCGTAGCCCGGCTTGCGGTGAATATCCACGGTGCGGGCGAAATCGGGCGCTTTTTCATCATCGAGCCAATAATAATAAGTGAACCACGACTGACGGTCGGCAACGGCAATCAAATCTCCCGCGCGGTCATGATTGAGATGATATTGTTGCTTTATACTTTCATCCAATACCAACTCAACGCCTTCCGTATTTTCCAGCAGACTTTTTACTTTATTCAATGCTGACTTGTCATTCACATACACATGCGCCACTTGGTGGTCGGCTATGACAAAGGCTTTGCTCGCGCCCGCATCGAGCAATTCCAGCCCGCGCTCTACACGTGTGGCGAGCAATCCGTTTTTTCTCAATACGCGATTGAGGTGTACGGGACGGCTGACATTCGTAATGCCGTATTCCGAAAGCACAACGACCTGCACGCCTTTGTTTTCATAAAACGTAATCAGCTTTTCACACACCGCGTCAATCTCCTTCAAATCTTTTTCAATGCCCGGAAAATCATTCCCATACCGCTGTAGATTGTAATCGAGATGCGGCAGGTAAATGAGCGTGAGCGTGGGTTGATGCATGTTTTCAACTTCCATCGAAGCATCCGCTATCCATTGGCTGGAACGGATGGTGGTTTTCGGTCCCCAGAAATCGAACAAAGGAAAAGTGCCGATTTTTTTTTGCAACGTATCCCGCAACTCTGCCGGATGCGAATAAATGTCAGGAAATTTTCTGCCGTCAGCGAGATACTGCGGGCGGGGCGTCACGCTGAAATCAACCGATGAATACATGTTGTACCACCAGAACATATTCGCGCACGTGAACGCGGGATTTTTTTCTTTGGCAATTTCCCAGATTTTTTTGCTTTGTACCAACTTGTTGGACTGCCGCCAGAATTTCACTTCACACTCGTCTTTGAAATACCAGCCGTTGCCGACAATGCCGTGCTCATCGGGCATTTTTCCGGTGAGAAAAGTCGCCTGCGAAGCGCAGGTCACCGCGGGCAATGGCGGCTGAACGGCTGCGGTTTTAGCTTCATCCGACCATTTTTTCAAAAAGGGCGTATGCGCTCCGATTAATCCCGGAGTAAGTCCGACTACATTGATGACTACGGTGCGGTTCATTCAGTTTGAGAAATAATTTTGTGGTTCAAAAGACAGGATATGGGGCATGAAAATTTGTTTGACTTCAGGCGAGTTTTACTTTTTGATTGAGCAACTCAACATTGAAATTTATTTTTGCGTTGAGCGCTTTAAATACTTTAAGTATCGTATCGAAACGTGCATCGGTCATGCTGTTTTCAAGTTTTGAAATTTGTGCTTTTTGAACGCCTACCAATTTTCCAAGTTCTTCCTGTGTCAAATTTCGTTTCAGTCGTGCTTGTCTGATTGCCTCTCCCAGCAGGTCAAGACGCAACTCATTTTCAAAAGCATCGCGCTTGGGTGTTCCGCGTTTGCCGATATGCTTGTCGGTAAGTTCTTCCAAACTGTAAGTTTTCATTCTTTGCTTTTTCATTTCAAATTATTTTTGTTCAAAATAAATTTTCCGAATGCGCTCCGCTCTTTCTATTTCTCCCCGTGGTGTTTTATCTGTCTTTTTGATGATGCCATGAGTTGATATAACAACAGTATCCATTTTATTAATCTTATCCCAAAATGCGAAAAGTCTGAAATAAGTCTTGTTATAGAAGGTTCGGAATTCCCAAATTTCATCAGTCAACTTCTTAAACAGTTCCTTGTCGTTGGAATATCTTGCCTTCGTGATATTATATATAATCTTCTCTCTTGCTTTCTCATCAAGATTATCAATGAACTCTTTTGCTTCCTGTAAGAATTCAATTCTGAACTTGGGCGTCTGCAAGTGTTTAACGTTTTTGCTAAATTAATTGTTTCCTCATAAGGAAACTAATTTTTTAATTCGCAGTATAAAAAATTTTCCTTCACCCACCTCAACTCCCTCACTATCGAACCCGCAAGACTGGTTTTCATCTCCGGAGGCAACACATCCCATGTATAAGTTTCCACTTCCAAGTGCCGGGTAATATTCCTGCTTTTTATAAAATTCAATGTTTTTAAAACATCATCCTGCGTGGATTGCAGTTCTTTATCTAGTTTTTCAAATAGCGGAACATGAAAATGTGTGCGCCATTCCTCATCGTCCGGCTCATCGGATTTTAATGCTTCGCTTAAATCACGAAAGCGGACAAGCTGCCCGTTCTTTTTTCTTTTCACGGTTTGGTGAAAATAACGCGGCTCATCAAATCGCTGAAATTGTTCGATGACAGTTTTGCGTTGTGCGGGAGTTTCCGGTAATACCGCTTTCATCGCTGCGCTGATTTGAATTTTGCCGATTTGAATATCATTGGAAATCAATGCATTCAAAGCGGCTTCCGGCTCTTCATATTCCACCGAAAAATGACAAACATCATAACAAACGCCAATCAGTTTTTGGATGTTTTCTTTTTTTTCATCGAACAAAAAACGCTGAAAAAAATCGAGTGTTTCCGTTGTGTTTTCTAAAAAACAATCCGGCTCCGGCTCAATAGCGAGATGTAAATATTTTCCGGTTTTGGAATTTAGTGCATCCAAAAAAGCAGCTACTTCTTTCATGTTGGCTGCCGCTGCTTTTTTTACCGCTTCAATTAGTTCCGGCTGATTAAACCAATACTTGTATGAAACAGGAGAAGTGGAAATACTGCCTTCAGCGCCTTCGGGCAGCAGTTGTTCGAGGATGGTAAACAATCTTTTCGTGTATTCCACCCGCTCGCGCGAAGTCCAGTCGGGGAGATAGACTTTGTCTTTGACCACCGCGCTGTGAAACCCACCGAAAGGAAACCCGTTCATCGTGAACACATACAAATCATTTTTCTGTAACCAGTTTTTAAAGCTGTTTAATTGGTTATTGAGCAAAATCTCACGGCTTGCTCTGTCAGACAGATACATGCCAACGCCAAACGGTTGTTCAGGCGAAATTTCTTTTTTGACTGCGGGAAGATGCAACTGTAAATTTTGAAAAGCATCTTCCCACGTTTCTCCGGGATGGACGTTGGTGCAGTAGGTGAGGTGAAAATCGTGGGGGGAAATAAGCATTATTCAAAGATTGCTATCAAAGAGATGCCATTCTTTTGAAGGATGGCATCTCTGATTGAAAAGATTTCAAAATTTCAATCGCTTTTTTAATCGTTTCGAAATCCATTTCATGCACTTCCACGCCAGTTCCGATTTTTTGGAGCATCATCAGGGTGAGTTTACCGCCAAGGTGTTCACGGAATTCTTTCAAGCCCGACAGCAGGCTTTGCGGATGCTCCGGCTCTTCGAGTTTTTGAGAAAGTTCGGGCAGATAAAGTTGAAAGCCCAATGTTTTCATCAGCCGGATTATCGTTTTCAAATCCGTTTCAGCGAGCAAGCCGGTGAGGTGAGAATAAATCGCATCGAGGCAAATTCCGATTGCAACCGCTTCCCCGTGGCGGATGTCGTATTTCGTCAATCCTTCAAGTTTATGTGACGCCCAGTGACCGAAGTCGAGCGGGCGCGATGAACCCATTTCAAACGGGTCGCCACTTGCGATGTGGTCGAGATGGAGTTGCGCGCAACGGAAAATCAATTCCTGCATCACCTCCATGTCGCGCTCGTTCAGTTGCGCGGTGTTGTTTTGAATAAATTGAAAAAACGCTGCGTCTTTGATGAGCGCCACTTTCACCGCTTCCGCGATGCCGGAGCGCCAGTCGCGCATGTCGAGCGTAGTCAGGAAAGTAGGGTCGTTAATCACCGCGTAAGGCGGAGCGAACGTGCCGAGAAAATTTTTTTTGCCGAAAGCGTTGATGCCGTTTTTCACACCCACCCCCGAGTCGTTTTGCGAAAGCACCGTTGTCGGGATGCGAATATGACGAATTCCGCGATGCGCAATCGCTGCGGCATAGCCGACTAAATCAATCACCGCTCCACCGCCCACCGCCACGATGTAAGCATGACGGTCAATCCCGTATTTGTCAACGGTATTCAGAATTTTATCTAAAGATGAAGTGTCGTTTTTGCAGGCTTCGCCACCGATGATGACAAGCGGTTCACAGCACAAAGTCATCACATCGCGATGTGTGTTGCAATATGATTTGATTTGAGATAATAAAATAGGATGCGCATCTCTGACGCCATTGTCCACCACAAATAAAAATTTGCTCACGCCCGGTTCAGGAGCATTTCCCGCAACATTTTTCAACACCTCATTTGATGCGTCAAAAACATGGCTCGTAAAATGAACGGGATAGGAATAGCTGACAGAAAAAGATTGCCGGATGGTGTGCATAATGAAACCGAAAATTAAGAGGAAATACGTGTTTTACAGGGGGAATGTTGCCATATCAAAAATTATCCTTATTTCAGGTAACCGCGAACACTTTTGCCAACGCGATGGAAACCGGCAGCAACAGCAAAATCAGGATTGCCACATCCCAGCCTGCCGCGCCTGCCGCCAGTGAAGCGTTCATCAGGATGAGCGACAACACACCCGCTTTCACGGCTTTTTGAATATCGGCAGGCTGACCGGTGCGACCGGCTTTGAAGAGCGGTTTGAAAATCATCACGGCAAAAATCAAAAGAAATGGCAACGCGCACCAAAGTTCGAAGAACGGCAGGAAAGCCAATGAAGCAATCAGCACAATCACGATACCATACATGAAGGCTGCGAGCCGCACGGAAGGTTGATTGTTGCCGCCCGTTTCTCCACGACTGACCACCGTCACCGCGGCAATGTAGAGCACAGGAATGACCCCGATAAACCAATACTGCCACACAAAATCGGGCATCACGCTCATACCCAGCAGCAGGTTGAAGCCCCGGCATAAACCCATGTTCAATGGACCAAACAGGTTTTGATGTTTGCCCCAGGCATTGTAAATCAACACCAGCAACGTGATAATCGCGGCTAACAAAAAGCTCAACGGTGAAACAAAAAAGGCTGCCGCAATGCCCATGAGCATTAAGGAATTGCCCAGCAGCAACGCGCCTTTTTTGGTGGCTTTGCCCGAAGGGATAGGACGTTCAGGGCGTTCGATGGTATCGAGCGCGGCATCAAAATAATCATTCAACACCACGCCACCGCCATACAAGCCGGAAGTACTCAATAATAAAAGCAGAAAATTTTTCCATTCGGGCAGAAAGAACCAGCCGTTGCCGGCATTTACGATTTCAATGACTGCGCCCGACAACGCGAAACCGGCAATGATGTCCGCCATTGCGGTGAGGATGTTGGCGGGACGCATGAGGCGGAGGTAGGGTACTGCCTTGCTTATTTCTAATGATGTCATTTGATTTATTAAAAAGTAAAAAAGTGCAACTGAATTGAGTAGATATATATATTATTACGTATTATCTTATTATTTTGATTATTGAAGTGTCAAATCCTAAATCAGTTAATCTTTTCCATTTTTCAAAAGTTGTCCCGTATTTTTTTATTCTGAATAACCAGTTGTAAAGCCCGCTAAAATCATTGTCCGTTTGCTTTACATTAAAGTGTCCGTGTTTATTAAAGAAGTCATGTAACATTTGCCATTTCAAATTCCATTCGTGCTCTTTGATATTCCAGATTACTCCAAGTTCTTCTAATAATTCTTTGCGATGTTCAAAGAGTTTGCCTCTTGTATAGTTTAACCTCTGGTCATTTAACCACCGTCCAAGTTTTCTGTAAATTTTGTCAAGTTGAGAAACATTGCAATCACCGAATTTTTTCTTGTATGCTTCAAGTTCCTGAAACTTTTCAAACCATTGTTCGTCATCAGGAGTACCGCCTTTTAATTCAGGTTCCCAATCAAATTTTATTTCATTCAATAATTTTATTTGGTCAGAGGATAGAGCATCTTTTTTCCTTTTTACTCTTTGCTGTACTTTCCAAGATGAAAGTGTTTTGTTATCTTTCTTTGAAACAAAACAGTTACCAGTGCTTTTAAAAACTTGTTTCAGTTCATTGTATTTTTCCATCCAAACATCACGAAATTCCGTTGACCTATCAACATCCCACTCGAAACCTAAAAATTCAAGTTTCTTAATTTGTTCCTGTGGTATGTTCTCTTTTTTGTAATTGTATCTTTGGCGAGTCACATAATTTGCAAGTGTTTTATCTTGGTAACTTTTCGGAACATTACAATGACCGTTTGACATTTTGAATTCCAACAACTTTAAATAATTCGTTTCCCAAGATTGAAGGTTGTTTGATGGTTTTTTGGGCTTTTCTTCCTTTTTTTTCTTTTCTCTTCCTTGTCCGTAGTATTTGATGTCAAATGAATAACCAATGCGTTCAAACGCATTGAGTTGTTCAGTAGATAGTTTCCCTTTATTTTTCAAAATCCGTTGGTAACGCAACCATTGAAGTAAATCTGCATTTTCTTTGTCATTACCTTTAATTAGAAACGTCCCGTTTTCCTTGTAAAATTCCTCTAACTGAAATAATCTTGTTTCCCAATCTTCAAAATTGGAATTTTCGTCATTTGGCTTTCTTCCTCTAAAGTCAAAGTCAAATGAATAGCCAATATCTAACAGTTTCTTAATTTTTTCTGCTTCAAGTTTTCCTTCTCTATATAAAATTCGTTGGTATCTAATCCAACTTCCAAGAGGTTGTAATTCTTTATTTTCAGTTGGTATCCTGAAAGATTGATGCTGTGAGTAATATGATTTAAGTTCTTCAAATCTTTTATTCCATTGTGATGGTTTATTTTCCTTTATTGTTGGATTGAGTTCCTTTTTAATTGAAGATATTGTCTTGCCTCTGAAATTTTCAGTAAATGGAAATTCAATTTTATTGAGAAGGTTTATTTTGGTATCGCCAAGTAATTCTTTTCTAAATAAGCTTTTTTGATACCTAACCCAACTGGCTAATGATTGAAATTCTTTGGCTTTTTGAGGGATGAGGAAAGTTTTATTTTCCTCAACATACTTTTTTAATTCTTCATACATCAAAAACCAATTTTCGTCAGGCTCAAAATTGGTAGAAACACCTCTGCTTCCCTTTTTTCCTCTGTAGCTTATTTCAAATGAATAACCAATTTCTTTTAGCCTATCAATTTTGTTCTGCTCTAAAGTCCCTTGTCTATAAAGCGATTTTTGATAGCGCAGCCAATTCAGTAATGACCCTAATTCACTGTCACCTGTGGCGATGTAGAAACTATCTGTATCTGCGTAAAGCTGTTTTAGCTTTTTCAAATTTTCAACCCAAGAAATGCTTTCCTCATTAGAGAAAAAGTCGTTTAAAGAGAAGTTTATTTTCGTAAACCAATTTTCCTGTTCTTCAGTGAGTTTCCCTTTTAACTGTTTTGACCTTTGATGTCTTAACCAATAAAGTAATTTCTTGTATTTGTCATCATCCTTTGGAATATCATAGTTTCCATTTTCGTCATAGAAATCCTTTAATTGCTCAATTCTCTCTGCCCAAGTAAGAAATAATTTGTCTTCAACTGCCCGAATAGTGAAATCAAAATTTACAGATTTGAGTTTGCCAAGTTTTTCTTTTGTTAGGTTTTTATGGTTTTTCTTGTGACGATAGCACCAGTAATAAAGAGACATATCGTCTGTTTGGCTTACATTGGAATGTCCATTTTGTAAAAAATATTGCTGCAACTCTTTAAAGCGAGCATTCCAATCTCCTCTGCCAGCATTCCAGACAAATCCTATTTCATTTAGTTTCTTTAAATTATTTGCTCTTATTCGTCCCTTCTTTAAGGCGACCATATCGCCTTTACTGTCTATGTTTCCAGCATTATAGACAACTCTTAATTTGTTAACCCATCTTCCAAGTGCCTTGTATTTATCACTTCCTTGTGTTGGCACTCTCAGATGTCCATTTTCTTCTTTGAACTTTATAAGTTCATTGTAATATTCATCAAACTTGTTTTTTGGGTCCCAGTCAAAATTTATCTGTTCAAATAAATCTATTTGCCAATCTTCCAGTTTGCCGTTATCATATTTTACTCTTTGACCTACACACCAAGTTCCTAATGGCTTGTCCTTTTCATATCTTGCAGGAACATTCGTATGCCCGTTTTCATCAAAATACTTTTTTAACTTGTCAAAATTTTTCTGCCACTTTTCTTCGGGCGGTAAATAGTTTTCTCTTTGCTCGCCTTTCCAGTCAAACCCAATGTCGTTAAGCCGTTTTATTTTTGTCTTGTCCAGCGTTCCTAAATGATAATACTTTCTGAGGTTTCCGCACCAGTAATAAAGGTCTCTGTATTCAAGGTTTCCTTTTGATATTGTTGAATGACCAAACTTTTCAATGAATTCCTTTAGTTGTTGGAATTTCACATTCCAATAGTTTCTTGTTTTTTCAATAATTTGGTCAAAAAGATATTCCCGGACTTTCTTTTCAAGTCCGTCAAGTTTTATAATCTTTTCAATTTCTTCATCATCATAAGATAATTCTATTCGCTTTGAAATCTTCTGTCCTTTTTCAAAAGCAACTCCATCAATTTCGGCTTGTAATCTTTCATCTTGGTCACAAAGAGAACGAATAACAGAAATAAGATTTTTGAAAAATGGTTGCTTCTCAATTTCTTTTTCAATATCATCGTCCTTGTAATGAAAAATCGGAACAACGATATAGCCCATCTTCTTTTTTCCGTGCCAGTCCTTTCTTAATGCTCTACCTGATGCCTGGACAATATCAATCTTAGATGTTTTTGGGTCGCTGAAATAAATTAAATCAATTGTTGGAACATCTACACCCTCAGTCAAACACCTTGCATTGCTAACTATGCCTTTTGGACTATTCCTAAATTCATTTAGCACTGAAGACCGATAACTTGTCGGTTGCTTTCCTTCAACGTGTTTCGCATAAACAGTATCTCCAAAGAATGATTTATGTCTTTCTGAAAATTCTCGTGCAAGTTGAACTTGATGATGAAAAGTGATGCAGTGAAAGGCTTTGTATTTATCCATAGCAATATCCAAGGCATAATTCCTTGCAACTTCATCATAAGAAAATTTGTCAGTAATGTATCTCCGTTTATCTATAAATTCTTTTACCTGTTTGTGGGTTACTCCTATTCCGATTATTTTATAATCAACTAAAATTTCCTTTTGGATAGCAATTCCGAATGACATCCTATAAGCTTCAGTTCCAAAAATATCAGGGTTGCTCATATCACAAAGTAATTCATAATCTTCTCCCAGAGTTTTTTTAAATTTATTTGAAACAACCTTTGGAGTAGCTGTCATATAAAGCCTTTTCTTTCCTCTTATTTTTTGTGGATTGTGAACTAAGGTGAACAGATTATTATTTTTGCCTCCCGCAGTTCGGTGAGCTTCATCGCATATGATTAAATCAAAACTGAATGAAGGATTTTTCTTTAAAGCTTCTGCTGTTACTTCAAGCGATTGGTAGGTTGAAAATATAATCTTAGAACCATTTGAATTTAAAAAAGTATTTACTCTGTCAGGATTAGTTGTTACTTCACCAGAGATTTCATAAGTATGTGTAACGGTTGTATCTTCTTTACTATTATCAATGTCTTTTTCCGAACAAACGCAGATATATTCAAAATCATAACTTCTGTTTTTTGACCATTCGGTTTTAAATTGACGGAGTAAGGCTAAAGAAGGAAAAAGAACAAGTGTGTTTATTACTTTTAGATTTTCTTTAATCCATAGTGCGGTCAAGGTTTTTCCAGCTCCACAGGGCAAAATAAGCTGTCCTTTATCGTTCACTTTAAAATGCTTAATAACTTCAGATATAGCCTCTTTCTGATGATTAAGAGGTTCAAGTTTTTTAAATTCAGGTTTTCTGTTTAATTGAAAATATTGTCTTAATGCCTCAAAGTCTTGTGCTTGTAGATTTAGTAAATCACTGTAACCGATGAACTTGAATTTTTCTCTTGTTTGAGCAACAATATGAATATTAGAAGTATTTGTAAAAACTAAGACACAATCACATTTTTCAGCAAGCCCAAAAGCGTTTCCTATTTTGTCTTTTGACCAATTTAAAGTGGATTGTTCATCATTTTTAAATTTACATTGAACAGCAGTAAACCTGTCTGCATTGTCTTGCAAAAGAATATCAATGCCAAAATCTTTTTGAGGAAAATTTAACTTCTCCTTAATCGAAAGAGGTATTTCATCAAACAACCAAACATTTTTGTAAAGTTGGTTTTGTTCAGGTTCTGATATGAAATATGCTTTTGAAAAGTGCTCAAATAATTTTCCGGCTTCCGTGTCTTTCGTTGTCGTGTCAGTTTGAGATGTGTTAAATTTTTCGAGCTTGGATTTTAAGTCGCTCCACTTATTTACTCCATTCAGCAGTTCTTGTATTTTCTCGCTATGGTTCATCATGTATTTACTTCAATAGCAAATTTCAAACTATATTGATTGAGAAAGTTGTATGTGAACTGGAGTGGAAATAGCTTCTGTATATCACTTCAAATGACAATTCTAATAATATTATTTCTCAACTACTTTATCACATCCCCCTTCCTCTCTTCCACCACCGGTGTCTGCCCGCGCAAGACGGAGTTGCCGGAAAAGAGTTGAGTTTGGTCAATCGCCTGTGGTTGCAGCCAGTCGCTTTCGCGCATTTGTCCGCTTTGACCGTAAGCCGTCAGTGCGTTTTGGTAGCAGGTGAGTTTCACCGCTTCGGGGCTGATGCCGCGTTGCAGCATGAGGCGGGCGGTCTTGGGTACCGCGAGCGGGTCGCTCACGCCCCAATCGGCTGAACTGTCCACGATAATGCGTTCGGTGCCGAATTTTTTCACCACTTCCACCATGCGCTCGTTGCCCATTTTTGTTTTCGGGTAAATGGTGAAGGCTGCCCAATAGCCCCTGTCCAGCACTTCCTGCACGGTTTCTTCATTATTGTGGTCAATAATCACCATCGAAGGCAGGATGCCGTGTTCCTCGCACACGTCCATGCTGCGCTGTGTGCCGCGTTTTTTGTCGCGGTGGGGCGTGTGGATTTGTACGGGCAGGTTCAGTTCTTTCGCCAATTCCAACTGCTGGCGGAAATATTTATCCTCCGCTTTGGTCTGGTCATCAAAACCGATTTCACCGATGCCGACTACGCCTTCTTTCGTGGCGAATAACGGCAGCAACTCCATCACTTGTTCGGCAAGCGCTTCGTTGTTTGCTTCCTTGGAGTTTAGTCCAATCGTGCAGTAGTGCTTGATGCCGAACTGCGCGGCACGAAACCGTTCAAACCCAATCAGCGAGCTGAAATAATCTTTGTAGGTGCCGACTTCGGTGCGCGGTTGTCCCTGCCAGAATGAAGGCTCGATGACCGCCACCACACCGGCAGCAGCCATCGCCTCGTAATCGTCCGTAGTGCGGGATACCATGTGGATATGCGGGTCAATGAGGAGGAGTTGGGTGTCTGACATTGATATAAGATTTGAGAGGTTAGATTTATACAGTAGCGTTTTTAATTTCAAACCACTTTTCCGAAACCGATTTCCAGCTAAATGATTTTTCTTCCAAACCCTTCAACAGTTCCGGAAAGTTAGAAAGCAATTTTTTGCCATCGGGAAAATCGCAATGCGAGAGGGCAAGCGCAGCAGCTTGTTTGTCTAACTCATTGCTTTTATCGAGCAACCGCTCGAAATCATTTAGGTAATAGGTATTTATATATGGGGCTACCGGTCGCCACAACTCGGGCGTCACATAACGGGATGCCGCCCACCGTTCATGCGCGTAGTCGGACAACATGCGGGCAAGCTGCGGGTTGGTGCGTTGGTCAAGTCCGTAAATATTGGCAAGCGGTCGCTCGATGAACACCGCTTTCAGCACAAGTTGGTTCCATGCATCATCGTCAAGATATTCAGAAGGATAAGGATTATGCAACGCAACAGCATCATAGACTACCGTCATGTTCGTGCGGACGCCTTCAGCCGCCTGCGATTTCAACAATTCGGGATGCGGCAACAGCGGCAAGGCTGAATACAACGCCACCAACTCCTGTATCTCACCGGTTGTAAAAAGATTGTTTAAAATTTTTAAATAGCGCTCCGCATCATCAGCTGGAATTTGCAATACCCAATAAATCCTCGCCAATTGCACTAAGGAAAAATGCTCCGGGTAAAAACCTTTGCGCAGTTGTTCAGCTTGTTGAATTTGCTCAACTGTCCATTGTACTTTTTCTTTTCCGAAAAAACGTGGCAGCAGACTGAACGTGAGATAAAAATCTTTTTCTGAAAAACCGGCTTGCAGCTTAGTGAGTTTTTCTTTCAACCAATTATTTGAATTTTCTGAGGAGTTAAGTTGAAGTATATTGAATAAATATTTCTTCAATTCGATGGTAGCGTTTTGCTGCATAACGCGGATAAAGTTAGCAGGAAATTTCAGGGAAGGTTCCGCTAATATTTTTATTCATTTCATTCAAATTCTTCCCAAAGAATTTATACAGACAAATAACCGGCTTTCATAAATACGGGCCAAAAAATTTCTTTTTCCTCTTCAGGATTACCCCAGGCTTTCGCAAGGTCAGCTTCAATCAATTCTAACGGATTATGTCCTTTGTCTTTGATGTAACGCTGAGTGCTCGACCACGTGTAGAGATATCCCATCAATTCATTCAGATTCCAGCGCCACTGCAAATGAAAAGCAGGTGTTTCAATCAACTCAAACGGAAACGGAATCGTGTTGTAAGCGGTATCCACAAACCCTCTTTCGGTGGGCCAATACTTGCCGACCAATTCTTCATCAAACTTTTTGGTAATCACATCCACGCGCGGGTTGATTTCCTGAATGCGGTAGCCCCAGGCGGCAAAGAAGCAACCGTTTTTGGCAACACGATTCGCTTCTTTAAAAAACTTTTCAAAATCAAACCAATGCAAAGCCTGACCAACTGTGATGAGGTCAACGCTCTTGTCGGGTAAGCCTGAATTTTCAGCAGCGCTGACTGCATAAGACACTTTAGGGTTTTGTTCGGCATGTGAAAGTTGATTTTCGCTGGCATCAGTTGCGATGACTTTTTCAAATTGTTCGGCTAAAGCAATCGCGACTTGTCCATTGCCTGTCGCCACATCCCAGGCAAGTTCTTTATTTTTTACATGAGAAAAAATGAACTCATAAAGCGCTTGCGGATAGCGTGGTCTGAACCTGGCATAATCAGCCGACTGGGAGGAGAAATGGTCTTTAAAGCTCAATGTTCAATCGGTTTTTTTTCCAGCGTGATGAGGTGGTGGCGGGTTGTTCATTGTTGTTTACATGATTTTTTTTGCCATTTGCCACAATCATTGCCGCTACGATAGCAGCCGCTTCCATTTCATCATCGCTTGGGATTGATAAATGTTCCGGTGAAAAATACTGCTCAATAAATTTGGTGTTGGTTTCTCCATTCCGAAATTGCTCATGCCCCATCACCCATTTTCCAAATTCCAACGTACTTTTCACTCCGGTGATTTGATATTCAGCAATCGCCCTTTCCATGCGGGAAATCGCTTCATCGCGGTTTTGTCCGTAGGTAATCAATTTTGAAATCATCGGGTCATAGTAAATCGGGATTTCCATGCCTTCCTCATAGCCGTCATCCACGCGAACGCCCGGTCCTGATGGTTTGCGGTAAACCGAAAGTTTGCCGACATTGGGTAAAAATTGCTCATAAGGGTCTTCGGCATTCACCCGCAATTCTATCGCATGACCATTTATTTGCAAATCATTCTGGGTGAAAGATAATTTTTCGCCCTGCGCGATTTTGATTTGTTCTTTCACGATATCAATACCCGTTATCAATTCAGTCACCGGATGTTCCACCTGCAGGCGGGTATTCATTTCCAAGAAATAATAATTCATTTTTTCATCCACCAAAAATTCTACGGTACCGGCATTAACGTACCCGCTCGCTTTCGCAAGCGCAACCGCGCTTTCACCCATTTTTTTTCGCAGTGATTCCGTCATCACCGGTGAAGGAGCTTCTTCAATCAGTTTTTGATGCCTGCGTTGAATCGAACATTCGCGCTCAAAAAGATAGACAGAGTTGCCATGCGTATCCGCCAACACCTGGATTTCAATGTGGCGGGGTGAAGCAATATATTTTTCAATAAACACCGAGCCGTCACCGAAAGCGGAAAGCGCTTCGCTGGTGGCGCGTTCAAACTGTGTTGCCAACTCTTCTTTTTTCTCCACGATGCGCATTCCTTTCCCGCCACCGCCAGCAGCGGCTTTCAACAGCACCGGAAAACCGATGCGGGTTGCTTCGATTTCCGCTTCACTCATGTCAGAAATGGCATGTTCCGTCCCGGGCACTAAAGGCACTTTGAGTTTTTTAGCGGTTTCTTTCGCGGCAATTTTATTTCCCAGTATTTTGATGGCAGCAGCGCCCGGACCAATAAAAGTCAAGCCGGATTTTTTAACCTGTTCGGCAAATGATTCCCGTTCCGACAAAAAACCATATCCCGGATGAATGGCATCCGCTCCGGTTTGTTTGGCAGCGGCAATTATTTTTTCCATCACAAGATAAGAAGCTGAAGATGGCGCAGCGCCTATTGCTACCGCTTCATCAGCATAGCGCACAAATGGCATCGTCCTGTCAGCGTCCGAAAAAACCGCTACCGTCTGAATCCCCATTTCTTTAGCCGAACGCATAATCCGTAAGGCGATTTCTCCGCGATTGGCAACTAATATTTTTTTGATTTTCCCCATGAGCGGACAAAAATAAGCGGTTTATCGGTTGGTTGAATTTGAAGTAAAGGAAGGGTGTAGGTCAGAGTGTATCATTATTTATGGTGCGCGTGGGTCAGCCTGAGCGGAGTCGAAGGGAGCGATGCCAACCCTCATGGTTTCCCGATTTTCGGGAATTACCATGACAATGAAGTTGCAATAAAAATATACTTTCTGTCTATTCCAATAAACAAAGCGGAGCCTCCGTTAATTACTTCCAAAATGCGCGGGATGTTTATCAGCTAATTTTAGCGGGTTATTCAACTGCTCAATTTCTGGTTTGAAAACCTGAATCGGGTTTAAATCTTAAAAACTCTATGAACCTTATCCTGCTTACAAAAATTGATACGCTTGCTGACGGCACAATGGTGGAAACCACTTCCATGCTGGAATTATTGCTAAAAGGCGGCTTCGTTTTAGTTCCGATTGCCATATTATCCATTCTTGGCGTTTACATTTTTGTTGAACGCTATCTCACCATCCGTAAAGCATCAAAAATTGATGATGATTTTATGCCGAGCATCAAAGATTATGTGATGAACGGCAACATCGCTGCAGCAAGAGCATTGTGCCAGCACAGCGAATCGCCAATTGCCAAGATGATTGAAAAAGGCATAGACAGGATTGGTAAACCGTTGCGTGACATCGAAGTGGCGATTGAGAATGTCGGAAAATTAGAATTGTTCAAACTCGAAAAAGGGCTTCCGATTCTTGCGACTATCTCTGGCGCTGCTCCGATGCTGGGCTTTCTGGGAACGGTGAGCGGGATGGTGCGCGCTTTTTACAACATGGCAAATGCCGGGAATAACATATCCGTTGATTTGCTTGCCGGAGGGATTTATGAAGCGTTGATTACAACCGTTGCCGGATTGGTTGTCGGAATTTTTGCTTTCGTGGCATACAACTGGCTGGTGAACATGGTCTCTATCGCGGTGAATAAAATGGAAGCCAACTCGATTGAATTTATTGACCTTTTACAAGAACCTGCCTCATGAATATCAAGTCAAGAAATAAATCAGAAGCAAATTTTAACATGTCGTCACTGACCGACATTATCTTCCTGTTGCTGATTTTTTTTATGCTCACCTCCACCTTAGTGAGTGTGAATGCCATGAAGTTGATTTTACCGACCTCAACCATAAAAACTGCCGACAAGCAGAGCATTTCCGTTTCTATCAGTAAAGATTTGGAATATTTTGTTGACCGCAAGAAAGTGAGTCTCGTGGAAATGAAAGGCGCATTGCGGGATGCAATGAGCGGCATCACTGAACCAACTATTGTTTTGAATGCTGAAAAATCAGTGCCGATTGAAAATGTCGTGCAGGTGATGAATATCGGATATGAGTTAAAAGTCAGCATGATTCTTGCCACACAACCACCGAAATGAAAGACCTCATTCAAAATAACGGCAGCGCAAGCGAGAAGAAAAACAAACGCAATGGTTTGATTACTACTTCCGTAGTTCACGCCATCGTGCTGCTGATTTTTTTGTTTTGGGGATTACGTTCCGCTTTTCCGCCACCGGTGGAAGGTATCCTCATCAACTTTGGAACCATGGAAACCGGAATGGGCGACACTCCTTCCAAAATTGAAGAAGAACCAAAAGAAATCACTCCCGTTCAGGAGTCGGAACCAATGCCCGTTGTGGAAACCCAGGAAGCGCCCGATGAAATTATGACGCAGGATATGGAAGAGGCGTTTGCCATTCCGGAAACAAAAGAAGTGAAAGAAGAACCAAAGAAAGAACCGGAGAAGAAAAAAGAAGAAGTGAAAAAGGAGCCGGTGAAGGAAGAACCAAAAAAGGAAACCGTGAAAGAGCCGGTGAAGGAACCGGTGAAAGAAGAACCAAAGGTGGACCCGAAAAGCCTTTATACCGGTCAAAAATCTGATGAGAACAGTCCGTCAAACGAAGGAAAAACTTACACACCGGGCGACCAGGGCGACCCGGGTGGCGACCCATCTTCAAAAAACTATGAGGGCGACAATTACGGATTGGGAAACATCGGAGTCGGTTATGACCTCACCGGAAGAAGTTTGGTGGCGATTCCACCCATTAAGGCAAAAGATAATGAAACCGGTAAAATTGTCGTGAGCATTAAAGTTGACCGCAACGGACAAGTCGTTTTTGCAAAATATACCGTGAAAGGTTCTACCACCTCAGACCCTTCATTGATTGCAATGGCTGAAAAAGCGGCAAGGGAAGCAAAATTCAGTTCCAGTCCCAATGCTCCCGAGGAGCAGTTTGGCTCAATCACATTTACTTTTAAGGCGAGGTAAAAAATGAAGTTTTCAGAATAACATCAGCAATTTGAAGTTGCATTTGCAGATATTAGACTTTAGATTTTAGAAACCTCGGAAGTTTTTTTGGAAACGCGAATAAAGATGGTTTCAATGTGACTGAATCAATACTGTTCCGATTCATTCGGAAAGTCTGAACTCTTCACATCGCCTACATATTTTCCCACAGCTTTTTTAATCTCATCATACAAATTGAGATAACGTCTCAGGAAACGCGGTTGAAATTCTTTGGTGATGCCGAGCATGTCGTGCAATACCAAAACTTGTCCGTCAACGCCATTGCCCGCACCGATTCCAATCACGGGAATTTTTACTTTTTTAGCCACTCTTTTAGCCAGCGCAGCGGGAATTTTTTCCAACACCAAACCAAAGCAGCCGATTTTTTCCAACAGGATTGCGTCCTGAAATACGCGCTCGGCTTCTTCTTTTTCTTTTGCCCGAACGGTATATGTTCCGAATTTATAAATGGATTGCGGAGTTAGTCCCAAATGTCCCATCACGGGAATTCCAGCGGATAAAATCCTGATGACGGATTCCTGCACTTCGCGTCCTCCTTCGAGTTTCACCGCGTGAGCGCCAGATTCCTTCATGATGCGGATGGATGATTCCAATGCCTGACGTGAGTTGCCCTGGTAAGAACCGAATGGCAAATCAACCACCACCAATGCTCGCTTCACAGCCCGTACAACCGCTGACGCATGATAAATCATCTGGTCAAGCGTGACCGGAAGTGTGGTTTCATGGCCAGCCATCACGTTAGACGCGGAGTCGCCCACTAAGATTACATCTACGCCTGCATCATCCACGATGCGCGCCAATGAAAAGTCATACGCGGTGAGCATGGAAATTTTTTCACCGGATTCTTTCATCGAATGTAAAACATGCGTGGTAATCCGTTTTACCTGTTTGCCCGAAAGGATTGTTTTCTTTGCCATCGCGGATGAAATTAGACAGAATGTACGTAAATCAATCACAGCTCGCGGGAAAAATATTCATTTCGGGCAATTCTAAAAATTATCTCATTTGAATTGACTCGTGTAAAATGTAATTTTTAGAACTGCCCACACACCAATATATTTGCATGAAAAGCCATGAGTTATTTCAAAGTTAGCAACTACCGGGTTTTCATCGAAGAGGATTTATCTGCCTTTTCTTCATTTTTAAAAAAAAGAAAATTTTCAACTGTGGTCATCCTTGTGGATGAAAATACAAGAGCGTATTGCCTGCCGGATTTTTTGAAGCACAATCCCATTTTGAAAGATGCTGTCATTTTGGAAATTCCGGCAGGTGAATCTTACAAATCATTGGATACCTGCCGTCACTTATGGCAAACACTTTTATCCGAAAACATTGACAGGCAATGTTTGTGGCTCAACCTCGGTGGCGGCATGGTGAGCGACATAGGCGGTTTTACTGCTGCCGCTTATAAACGCGGAATTTCTTTTATGAACATCCCGACCTCGTTGCTCGCGCAGGTGGATGCGACTATTGGCGGAAAATTGGGCGTCAACCTTGATGCTGTAAAAAACTCCATTGGTTTTTTTCAGAATCCCGCAGCTGTTTTTATTTATCCCGGTTTTTTGAAAACATTACCGCAGGATGAATTTTTGAGCGGATATGCCGAGATGCTGAAACACGCGCTCATCGGCTCCGAAAAACACTGGCAGGAACTTTCTAAAATCAATCCGATAAAGCATCACAAATGGCTGTCGCTGATTCAAAAATCTCTGTTAGTGAAAAAGAAAATCGTGGAAGCTGACCCTTTTGAAAAAGGGATGAGAAAGATTTTAAACTTCGGCCACACCTTCGGTCATGCTTTTGAAAGCGCAGGTTTGCAAAGCGGAATCCCGGTATTACACGGACACGCTGTCGCGATGGGAATGATTGCGGAAGCATATTTATCTTATGCCGTTGCGGGTTTAACAAAAAAAGAATTAACTGACATCACACGCAACATCCTGAAATGGTATCGCCCATTTATTTCCGAAAAAGTGGTAAAAAGTAATTGGCAAATGTGGATAACCCATGATAAAAAGAACGCATCAGGAAGCTATAACTTTACACTATTGAAATCCATCGGGCAGCCTGTCATTAATATCCATTGTGATAAAAAGCTGTTGCATGAATCGGTGGATTTCCTGAAAAGCAGCCTATGAAATACCGCGTCAGCAAAAAAGATAAAATTCTAAAAGGCGAAATCAGGCTTCAGGGGTCGAAAAGCATCACCAACCGTGTCTTGATTATCAAAGCGCTCACGCATGGTTTCTTTGATTTGAAAAATTTCTCCTCGTCTGAAGATTCGCTCAAACTGCTTGAACTGATTAACTCTCAGGAAAAAGTGTTGCATGCAGGAGATGGAGGAACCACCATCCGTTTCATGCTTGCCTTTCTCGCCATTCATGAAGGGGAGGTGATTCTGACCGGCTCGGAAAGATTGATTGAACGCCCGATTGGTCCGTTAGTGGATGCCTTAAATTCATTGGGCGCGGAGATACAATATCTGGCGAAAAAAAATTACCCGCCTGTTTTAATTAATGGCAAAATGCTGAAAGGCAACCGCGTGGATATTGACACTACGATGAGCAGCCAGTTTGTTTCCGCGCTGTTGCTTGTCGCCCCGGTACTCAGAAACGGGTTGATTTTGCGGATGAAAGGCGACATGGTTTCCAAACCCTACATCGAGATGACGCTCAATATCATGAAACATTTCGGTATCCGTTTCGACTGGTCGCAAAACATGATTAGCATTCCGCGACAGGATTATTCCCCGCGTGATTTCACGGTTGAGGCTGATTGGTCAGCCGCGTCTTACTACTACCAGATGGCGGCATTGGCGGATGAGGTGGATTTGAAACTCTGCGGATTGAACCGTGTCAGTTTACAGGGTGATGCTGTGATAGCAAAAATCATGGAGCAATTTGGCGTTTCTTCCAGTTTTTCAGATAATAGTGTTGTGCTGACAAAAAGACCCGGCATTTCACCCCGCACTTTTGATTATGATTTTCAAAATTATCCGGACATCGCGCCAACATTGTTGGCTACTTGCGCGGGATTGAACATTCCCGCGAAACTCAGCGGTATTTCACATTTGAAGATTAAAGAAAGCAATCGCATCAGCGCATTGCAAAATGAACTGCACAAAGCAGGGGCTGTATTTCAGAAAGATGATACCCGCTGGTTTTTGCAACCTCAACATGCTGAAGTGGAAGTAGTGCCTGTATTTGAAACCTACCGCGACCATCGGATGGCGATGTGCCTTGCTCCACTTGCTCTTACATTGGGTGAAGTGGTTATCAATGAACCCTCGGTGGTCAAAAAATCCTATTCCAATTACTGGGATGACCTCAGCAAACTGGGTTTTGTGATTGAGGAAGGTGATTGATGTTCAAAACAAAAGTCACCATCTCATCAACGAATTTCTCGGAATTTCACCGAAAAAATTTTTATGAAATACAGCGCTCCTTCATTTTTTATCTCACTCGTTTTAATTTCATTCCTTTCCGCTTCCTGCTCTTCCACGAAAATCTCATCGCGCTGTGGAAAGCAATGCGAACAGGCGACACTTTACTATATGCCCGACTGCAAAGAAATCAAGGGGTATGTCAATTTTCACAGCAGCGGGATGCAACGGGTATTTCAACATGAACTTCCTGAAAAATTCCGAAAAGACAGCGTCCGTGTTTGCATTAGTTATGAAAAAGTTGGAGTGGGAATCCTCATGTCTGACTGCCTGCAATCAGAAATTATCAGGATTAAATGTTTGACAGACTAATGCGGGCTAAAGCCCGTCAGTTGGGTTTTTGACATAACCTCACGCTTAAGTGTTGGGCTATTTATAATTGCTCAAGGAGTTCATGGAATGTAAATGTTTATCAACTCTCAAATGCCGCTCCTTTCTTTTTGTTAGTTTTACCTGAAACATCAATAATTCACTATGGAAGACAAAAACAAATCCAACCAAATCAACATCGAATTATCGGAAGAAGTAGCGGAAGGCATTTATTCCAACCTGGCGATTATTACACATTCAAACTCGGAGTTTGTCATTGACTTTGTGCGGGTGATGCCCGGGGTGCCAAAGGCGAAAGTGAAATCGCGTGTGTTGCTTACGCCTCAACATGCAAAAAGATTACTGGGAGCGCTGGCTGACAATATTAAAAAATATGAGCAGGTGCATGGAGAAATTCGTGACACAGGCGTGGTGCATGGTATTCCCATGAATTTTGGCGGACCGACCGCACAGGCTTAATTCCTGAAAGAGATTGCTTGGTGGTGAAAGGTAATTTGATTATATTTCACATTGTGAAGTTCAGCCACGAATTTGACTTTTTAATTTTTAATACTATTTCATTATTAAACCTTGCATCCGCTCATGAAGAACTTATTAATGCTTTGCTTACTCACAGTGACGATTTCTGTATCCGCGCAGAGTAATTTCACCACCATCTACAATATTTTTCAAACAAAATGCATCAGTTGTCATGGAGGCGCTACACCGCAAGGCGGTTTAAACCTGACCGGCACTGAAACCGATGTGTATAACCGCATCGTTGAAGTTGCGCCCAATAACGCAACAGCAGTCGCCAAAGGAGATATGCGGATTGACAAAGGTTATCCTGAGAGAAGTTTCCTTTTGAGAAAAGTAGCTCACGGATTGAGCAGCGACCTCGAGTTGACTGCGGGCGAAGGAAATGCAATGCCTAACGGGCAAACCAAACTGCCTGACCATGAGATTGAATTGATTCGCCAGTGGATTTTGTATGACGCCAAACAAACCGGAAATGATGTGAATTATCAACGCCTGATTGATTATTACACAACCGGTGGCAGACCTAAAATTATTCAACCCACGCCTCCCGCAGCAGGACAAGGATTTCAGGTGCATTTTGGTCCCGTTTTTTGGGCGCCCAATGAAGAGAAAGAATTTTTCAAAAAACACGACCCGAAAATTCCTCAAGATTTAGAAGTCTATCGCATCGAGGTGGTGATGAATGCGGAATCGCATCATTATATATTGAGGCGGTTTACCGGCAATTCTCAGGATAACTGGATTGACGGGTTAGTGCCATTCACCTTTAATGCGTTCAGCAGCGGTAAAGATTTTCTGAATGCCTGGCAATCTCCCGATGATTTGGAACTCCCGCTTGGTACGGGATTTTTTTGGGACCAAAATACAGTCCTGGATTTGAACTATCATTTAAAAAATTATCATTCAGAGATTATGCCGGGGGAAGTATATATGAATGTTTACACCCGTCCACGCTCTACAGCTACTGTGGAAATGAAAGCGGAGTTGATTCCAAACCTTGCGATTTTTATCCCAAACAATAATCAGGTCATTACAATTTCTGACCGCGTTACCCGCTCCGGTCAAACATGGAATATCTGGATGCTGGCTTCGCATACACATAAGTATGGAATTGACTATGATATTTTCCAAAGTAATTCGAATGGCAGTAAGGGCAACCAACTTTATGAAGGATTCTACGACTTTGATTACACCTTCAACCAGGGCTTTTATGACTGGTCGCATCCGCCTATCAGAAGATTTTCACCATTGGTGCCGGTGAATATGAGCAACGGACTTATCCATGAAGCAAAATGGCGGAACAACGGACCCAACAGCGTGACATGGGGATTCACAACCAACGAAGAAATGATGCTCATTTATGTGCAATACACGACACAGAGCGTCAACTACAAGCCGCCAATTGTTGCAAGTAATGTTGGGAGTGCCTGCGATCCGGTTGAGTTAAGCACGGATGGCGGATTATCTGCCTATCAGTGGTCAAATGGTGAAACAACCTCTTCAATTACGGTGACAGTTTCGGGTACCTACACTGTAACAGTAACAGATGGAAGCGGCAGCACTTATACTTCTGACCCTTACCCGGTTACATTGAATATCCCACAGGCAAGCATCAATAACGGATTGAGTTCAGACTTTTGTAATGGTCAAACCACCGCGTTGAATGCATCCGGTGCAACATCTTATTTATGGTCAACAGGTGCAACATCCCAAAGTATCCAGGTAAATAGTGCCGGAACTTATGCTGTAACCATCACAGATGGAAACGGTTGTACGGCATCAGCCAGCACTGTTGTCAGTGTTCAGGCGGGTCCATCGGTTCAGCTTGGCAATACTGCATTTTGTGCAGGGCAAAATACTACGCTGGACGCAGGAAATCCGGGTTTGACTTTCTTATGGTCAACAGGCGCATCAACGCAAACCATCACGATTGTCAATTCCGGAACTTATACGGTGACGGTGACTGATGGAAGCGGATGTGCAAATTCAGCGACATCTACTGTCACAGTTCATGCTTTGCCGAATGTGAATCTTCAGAATGTGGAAGCGTGTGCCGGCAGCAATGTATCATTTAACGCGGGTAATCCCGGTTCATCGTATCTATGGTCAACAGGCGCTTCAACACAATCCATCACCGTCAATCAACCTGACTCATACAGCGTTACCGTGACAAACAGTAATGGTTGTGTGAACACAAGTCAGGCAAGTTTCATTGTTGGTTCCAGTCTTGTTTTTGATTTTTCGGATGAAGAAATCTGCGAAGGCAATGCGGTGGAATTGGATGCCGGATTCCCGGGTTCAACTTACAACTGGTCCACAGGCGATGCAACGCAAACCATCACGGTGAGCAACGCGGCTGTTTATAGTGTCACCGTGGAAGACCCGAATGGATGCTCCGGTTCGGCTGATGTTCAGGTGGTTGTTTTATCAGCCCCGGTGGCTGAAGCCGGTGACAACAAAGTGATATGTTCGGGTGGTACGGTACAACTCACAGCTACGGGTGGCGTTACTTATCAATGGTCAAACGGTATGTCCGGCAACATGATTATCGTGAATCAAATCGGCAGTTATAATGTGACGGTTACCGCTGGCAATGGATGTACCGCGAGTGACAAGGCGGATGTTTCGCCTGCCATTTTTAACACCGGTGTCATCATGGGTGAAACTTTTGCAGCGACCGGTTCAACGGAACAATATTCAGTCAATAACAATGGAGGTTCAACTTACAACTGGACAGTAACAAACGGAACAATCGTTTCCGGTCAGGGAACTGCTGTGATTGAAGTAAGCTGGAATACAATTGGTACCGGGATGGTTGAAGTGACTGAAACTACCGTTGACGCTTGTACAAGCGATATAGTCTCCAAAGAAGTAAATATCGGAACGATTTCAGTACAGCTTTTTGAGGATGAAAAAGTAACTATCTTCCCGAATCCGTTTAGTAAAGCGACAAAAATCAGTTTCCCGAATGCGCGTGATGAAGCCTATCAATTGAATCTGTATGACGTCACCGGAAAAACAGTGTTATTCCTGCGCGAAATCACAGCGGGTGAAGTCATCATTCACCGGGGCGAATTGGGCGCGGGTATTTACTTCGTTGAGTTACGGGGTGAAAAAATCCTGCGGGGGAAAGTCATTATCGCGGATTGAATTAATCCTGATATTGTTTACTTTTGCAACCCCGCAAACAAGCGGGACATTCATTATATCATCGGGGTGTGGCGCAGCTGGCTAGCGTACCAGCATGGGGTGCTGGGGGTCGTGGGTTCGAATCCCGCCACCCCGACATGAATGAAAAAAGCAATCTGTGAAAACAGGTTGCTTTTTTGTTTTTAGAGAGGTGCTTAATTCACATTTTCAGAAATACTTCCTCATCACCGACATTACATCTAAAATCTAATAGCTTGTAGCACAAAACCGGGATATTATTTTGATATCATAAACATTTTCCGGCTGTTCATTTGCAATAATTGAGCAAGGAACGAGTTTTCATTTTCAGCAACATTTTTTCAGTTTCATCCCGGGAATCTTCTTTTGATTTTCCGAAATAAATTAACCCTATTTTTGCCGCTATGACATTTGTGAACCCGTTGGTACTATGGGGGTTAACCCTGATTGCTGTTCCCATCATCATCCATCTTTTTAATTTCAGGCGCTATAAAACGGTTTATTTCACCAACATCCGTTTTTTAAAAGAAGTAACCGAAGAGACAGCCGTGCGGTCAAAAATCAAGCATTGGTTGGTGTTGGCTTCCCGCATTTTAGCTATTATTTTTCTGGTGTTGGCTTTCGCGCAGCCGGTGATTCCATTGACGGAAGCAGCCGACCCTGTGGCGGCAGGCAGAAGGGGTGTCAGCATTTACTTGGATAATTCATTCAGCATGAATGCCGATGCCGACCAGGAGACACTCATCAACCGTGGCGCGCGGAAAGTGCGTGAAATCATCAATGCCTACAGCGAAGAAGACCGTTTTCAGTTGTTAACCAACGAATTCAACTCCCGGCAGCAACGCTTTGTTTCCAAAGACGAATTGCTCAGCATGTTGGATGAAGTTGTGCTCACTTCTACGGTACGTACTCTGAATGATGTCCATGCCATGCAGTTTAAATCCTTCAATGATGCTGCGATGGATGAACGCATCGCTTTTTGGGTTTCTGATTTTCAAAAAAACATGGTTGATTTCAAAGGAGATACCGTGTTTTCAATCGCGCTGTTGCCGTTGCAGCCTTTGCGTCAGCATAATTTATTCATTGACACCGTGTGGTTAGACCAGCCCGCGCTCTACAGCGAACAGGTTGCCCGCCTGATGGTTAAAATTGTGAATACCGGTGACCAGTCTGTAGAGAATTCGAGTCTTACCTTATCCGTGGACGGGCAGGTGAAAGCGATTGCTGATTTCAGTGTGCAACCCGGCTCTTACACGGTGGACACGATTAACTTTTCTGTGCGTGAGATTGGCTGGAAAAAATTGGAAGTCGCGCTCAATGATTATCCGGTGACTTTTGATGACAAATATTTTGTGGTCATTCAGGTTATCGGTCAGGTGAACGTGTTGGCGGTGAATGAAGAAATTGAAAGCCGTTTTCTCAAAGCCTTATTTGAACAGGCGGAGCGATTTGTGTTTCAAAATCAGCCGGTGTCACGATTGGATTATTCCGGTTTGAGAAATAATTCGCTGATTATCTTGAATAACCTTGCCGGCATACCTTCAGGCTTGGCGTATGAATTAGAGCAATATCTCGAAGGGGGAGGAGTATTGATGATTTTTCCAAATGCCAAAGCGGACATTCAGTCCTACAATAAATTTTTTAATACTATCAAGGCAAGTTCCATCACGGGCATCGGGGATGAGGAAATGCCGGTGACATATTTGAATCGTGAACATGAACTTTTCCGGGATGTGTTTGAAGAAATTCCGCGCAATATTTCATTGCCATCCGCGAAGTTGTGGTATCGTTTTCAGCGCCAGGTGCAAAGTTCCGGTCAAACATTGCTTGGCTTGAGAGACGGCAGCGCGTTTGTGAACCGCTTTGATGCCGGCAGGGGAAAAGTATATGTGTGCGCCTCTCCGTTGGATGCGCAATACACTGATTTTCCGATGCACGCCCTCTTCGTGCCGATGCTGTACAAAATGGCGCTCTCTGGAGGTTTTTCAGGAAAAACATCTTATGTGTTGGGAAAAGATGAAGTGATAGAGGTGGATAATCGCCTCACAGGTGCTGAAGATATTTACAAAATGAAAGGCAATGATTTTGAATTTATTCCACGTCAGAAACCGGTTGGTCCGAAAGTATTGATTTCTCCGGGTGAGCAGGTGACTGAAGCCGGTTTTTACCGTGTTTATATCGGCAACGAATCCGATGGTGAGCCGGTCGCGCTCAACTATGACCGGATGGAATCGGAGTTGGAATATTTTTCCGCCAGTGAATTGAAAGATTTATTTCCCCAAAAAAATATCCGCATCCTGAGTGCGGTTTCAGGAAGCCTCACCGGCTTAGTCAGGGAATTGAACCAGGGAATTGTTTTGTGGAAATTCTGCATTATTCTGGCGCTGTTATTTTTAGGAGTTGAAGTATTGTTGTTGAGGTTTTTGAAATAGCAGTTGGATATTGGGATTCAGGCGCTCACAAAATAATACTTACTATCAGGTTGTTATTTGTTTAAGCCTCAAAAAACAATTCACAAAAAACAAATAATACTCAATTCTAAAAAATCAAAACACAAATCAATCCAGATCCACTGATATGTTGGTTTGTATTTTTTTGCTATTGGAATTTATTTGTGATTTGCTTTTTGTGATTTGTAATTTCAATAATTGACCTTGCCTGAAATAGACTGGTTTTTTTCCTGAAGGTAAAAATGTAGAAACACTATTGAATGACCAAAATCTGTATTGGGCTAAAGCACCATTGTAACGGATGTTCCAAAATTAATCACAGTTATAACGATGGAAAATAATCTTTTTCAAAAGCTAAGTGATAATAGAACATTCATTATTGATTGCTACATAGAAATGCTTTCAAGAATCAATGAGAATGAAATAATACAATTGATTAGAAACAATAAGTTTTCTAAAAATGACAAGCTTTCTAACGACCGTATCATCCAATCTTTAAGCATTTATTTTCAATTAATGACTTTGGTTGAAGAAAATGCTTCAACGCAATACCGTAGGAAAATTGATAATAAATTAGAAACTCATGCCAATAGAGGTTCTTGGGCTGAAGCCATAAAGCTATGGAAAGAAAAGGGAATAAGTGAGGTGGAAATGCTCACGTCTATTTCAAACACCCATGTCATTCCTGTACTAACAGCCCATCCAACAGAAGCCAAACGGGTAACGGTAATTGAAATTCACCGGGAACTTTACCTTTTGTTGGTAAAAAGAGAGAATACATCCTTTTGCAAACTTGAACAAAACACCATCAGAGAGAAAATTATTCATTTACTGGAAAGGTGGTGGAGAACCGGAGAAATATACTTGGAAAAGCCTCGAATACAAGATGAAAGGGCGAATGTTGTTTATTATTTGAAAAACATTTTTCCATTAGTTTTAGAAAAAAGTGATGAGCTTTTAAAAGCAACTTGGATTGAGTTAGGATTAAATCCTCATGCATTGAACACCTCCAATGCATTTCCGAAATTTACCTTTGGCAGCTGGGTAGGGGGCGACCGTGACGGACATCCTTTAGTAACTCCTGCAATTACCCAAGAAACCCTGCTAATCCACAGAAATGAAGCGCTTTCCCTTTTAAGAAATAAATTAGTAGAAACCATTGTTAAATGCTCTATTTCAGCAACTAGCAATCCTATTCCTTACGAGCTAAATAAAAAAATTAAAGAGAAAGCAAAAGATTTAGGAGAAAAAGCCCAAGAGGCTATTCAAAGAAACCCTCACGAGCCTTGGAGGCAATACATAGGATTGATGATTATCAGATTAGACAATACCCTATCACATAATTTTTCCGATGCGAATTCTTATTACAAATCGTGTAAAGACCTACAACAAGATGTTAAATTTTTAAGAGATATTTTAGTAAAAAATGGCATGGGAAATTTGGCTTATGACATTCTTTTTCCCTTAGAAAGAATCATTGATTGTTTTGGTTTTCATCTCGCAAAACTTGATATCAG
The DNA here is from genome assembly GCA_041748615.1 of Chitinophagales bacterium. Lineage (GTDB taxonomy): Bacteria > Bacteroidota > Bacteroidia > Chitinophagales > CAIOSU01 > JBGTCY01. The sequence continues at coordinate 7,018 of JBGTCY010000059.1, read as the reverse complement.
ACAAAATAGTGCCTTTCATGACAAAGCCATTTCTCAAATCCTAAAAACCAATGGTGAAGAAGACTATGAGTTCAAAAATTGGAGTGAGGATAGGCGAGTAGCTTTTTTAAATCAACAATTGAAAAATAGTGAATTGATTACGGATGCAAGTTTGTCTTACGGTGATGAAGCTGATAATGTGTTGGATTGTTATAGGGTGGTTTATAATCACATCAGTAACTATGGTGAAGGGGGAATAGGTTCATTCATCGTTAGCATGACCAGAAATTTGAGTGACCTATTGGTGGTTTACTTTCTAATGAAAGAAACTCAATTGCTCAATACAACCATAAAAGTTGTTCCCCTTTTAGAAACTATTGAGGATTTGCAAAAAGGGTCTGATATTTTAGATCAGTTCTTGAAGCACCAGACGACACAAGGTAGAGTTTCGCTGATAGGAAACACTCAAGAAATTATGTTGGGATACAGTGATAGTAATAAAGATGGCGGAACCCTAGCCAGCAGGTGGAATATTTACAAGGGCGAACAACAACTTTCGGAAGTGGTAAGACAAAATAATTTGCAAGCATACTTCTTTCATGGAACGGGAGGTACGATAAGCCGGGGAGGTGGTAAATACCACCGTTTTTTGGAAAGCAAACCCCTTAATACGGTAAATCAAACCATCAAAATAACCGTGCAAGGAGAATCGATAGCACAGTTGTTTGGAAATCTCCTAACAGCAACTTACAACCTAAATGCCCTTGCAGTCGGAGTAGCTAAACAAGATATGTTGAGCAAATATCCTCCGGGTAACAATAAGTATCCTCTTGAAATTATGGATGCTTTGTCAAAAAATTCAATAGAACAATACCTTGAACTTGTAGAAAAATCGGGGTTTATAAATTTCTACAGCAAAGTTACCTGCATCGATGTGTTGGAAAAAATTAAAATAGGTTCAAGGCCTGCACGAAGAACCGGAAACAGAACGCTGAGTGATTTAAGAGCAATTCCTTGGGTGTTCAGTTGGAATCTTTCGCGTATGTCTATTACAGGTTGGTATGGTATAGGAACTGCTTTAAAAAACCTCAAATCCCACAGTCCGAAGGATTTTGAACAGTTCAAAAATGCTGTTAAAATATGGCCATTTTTGAAGTTTTTACTAATTCAAACGGAGACCAACCTGATCCTAGCCAATAAAGAAATCATGCAAAACTATGCGGGTTTAGATGACAATATAGAGAGAAGTAAAATTTTCATTTCCAAAATACTAAAGGACTTTGATAATGGCTTTCAAATGATTGAAGAATGTTTGGAAGCACCTGCAACTTCAAGAAGAACCGCTCAATTTGATAACCTGTCTTGCAGAAGCGAAAAACTTAATATTTTGCACCAATTACATATCGATTACATTAAGAAATGGAGAGCAATACCTGAAGTAGATTCAATTGAAAAGGAAAACATTTTAACACAACTATTGAGTATTATCAATGCTTTGTCAAGCGGACTAAAAAATACGGGTTAATGTGTTTTGATGGAATGATATAATAAACAGCGTGTATGTCGCAATAGCGGGTGCAGTGGTAAATCGAAGGGAGGTGTTTTTAGAAACTTTGTACTAAACGAAAAGGGAATCGCTTCTAATCCGCTACTGCACATACACGCAAAACGGCTTTAGTATGGGGTAATGTTCATGAAACCCAACCCTTACCGGGCTTTAGCCCGCATTTGTCGGTCATTTAATTTCATGGCGCATTTCCAGAAAATCTTCAAGGGGTCTAAAATCTAAAGTCTAAAATCTGATTGAAGATAGCCTAAATAGTGATGTTATTTTGATAATATTATGATACTGTTATTATTCGCAGAACATACTTCCTTCATTCTCTCCAAACTTTGTAGTATTTTAGCCCGCAGGATTTTTGCACTTCAAATATTTCAATGAACCTTTTTATCCGTTCAGCTCGCGTTATTGACCCTGCTTCAAAACATCATTTGCAGAAGAGAGATTTAATAATTGAAAGAGGTGTCATCACTCAGATTGGCGCGAAACTGAAAAATGAAAAAAAACATCAGGAAATTTCATCGCCAAATCTCTGCGTTTCACCGGGGTGGGTGGATATGTTCACCTTTTTTGCAGACCCCGGATTTGAACATAAAGAAGATATTTTCAGCGGTATCCGAGCTGCGGCTGCCGGTGGATTCACAAAAGTGTGCTGCATGCCCAACACAAAACCGGCACTGCATTCCAAATCGGAAATTGAATACGTCATCAATAAATCAAAACACGCGCTGGTGGATGTATATCCCATCGGTGCGGTCAGCCGTAATTGCGAGGGCAATGACATCACCGAGATTTACGACATGCACCGCGCTGGCGCAATCGCTTTTTCGGATGGCATCAACTCTTCCTTGTCCGCGGGATTGATGCTGCGCAGTTTATTGTATGTAAAACCCTTTGGCGGATTGATTATCAGTCATCCGGATGAACTTACGATTCGAAACGGAGGGATGGTGAACGAAGGCGCGGTCAGCGCATTCATGGGTGTGCCGGGCATTCCCGCCATCTCTGAGGAGTTGATGGTAATGCGCGACCTTTATCTTGCCGAATACACCAGCTCAAGAATTCATTTTGCTTATGTTTCCTCCGCGGGTTCCTTAGAGCAAATCAGAAAAGCAAAAGCTAAAGGCATTCAGGTGACTTGTTCCGTAAGTCCATACAATCTGTTGCTGGAAGATAAAGCTGCCGGAGAGTTTGATACCAATTATAAAACCTTACCTCCCCTCAAAGGAAAAGATGATATCAAAGCATTGCTGAAAGGGTTGGTGGACGGCACGATTGACTCGGTAGCAAGTCTGCATATTCCGCAAGATGTGGAGTCGAAAAAATTAGAGTTCGATGACGCGGAGTTTGGAATGATTGGATTGGAAACCGCGTATGCCGCCCTGAATACTGCTGCCGGAAAAAAACTGAATGATGAACAAGTCGTGGAACGGCTGGCAATCACTCCGGCAAAAATTCTGGGGATTGAATTACCGGGTATCGAAAAAAATGAAACCGCAAATTTGACTTTGTTTGATAATTCAATCGAATGGACATTTTCTGAAAAAGATATTATTTCAAAATCAAAAAATACACCGCTCACCGGAATGAAATTTACCGGCAGGGTGGTGGGAACGGTAAACAACAAACAAGTGCATCTTAATATTTTACCAGCGAAATGACGGAACAGGTTGCATTTAATCCAATAAAAACGGGAAGGAGCATTGGTTTGATAGCCGGTGTTGTTACCATTGTTTATTGTGTGTTGCTCTATCTTGTTGATGCATCATTGCTGACGAAACCCTGGATTTTGGTAAGTTTTTTTATTATCGTAGGTTTCAAAATGTATGCAGCATTCAAAGTTTGGCAGGTGCGCAGAAGGAATACGCTTTTCCGTGAATCATTGCAGGCGGTGTTTATGGTTTCTGTGATTGGATTTTTATTATGGATAAGTTTTATGTATGTCATGTATAATTATATTGACCCTACGGTCATTGAAGGATTGATAAACAGGATGACCGAAAATATCACACAGGCATGGAATGACGGACGCATAACGAAACATCAATTAGAGGAAGGTCTTTTAAAATTTGAAAAAGTGCGTTTTAATTTTGCCATCGCTTCCATGATGTATTGCATTATGCTGATTGCAGGATTTCTCTATGCTTTAATTTTTGCCGCTATTTCCATGTTTTCAGGACGAGACATAGCCGCGACCAACTGACCATGAATATCTCAATTGTCATACCGCTGTATAATGAAGAAGAATCGCTCAACGAGCTTTTTCAATGGATAGCTAAAACGCTTGAAAAAACTGCTTTTACTTACGAAGTAATCTTTGTGGATGATGGCAGCCGTGACAATTCCTGGAAAATCATTCAATCGCTTGTTGAAAAAAACCGGCAGGTGAAAGGCATTCGTTTCAGGCGCAATTACGGCAAGTCTGCCGCGCTCAATGAAGGCTTCAAAATCGTGCAGGGGGAAGTTATAATCACAATGGATGCGGATATGCAAGACAGCCCGGAGGAAATTCCGGCATTGTATCAAAAGATTACAGCGGAGAATTATGATTTGGTTTCAGGCTGGAAACAAAAAAGACACGACCCGGTCAGTAAAACCATTCCCTCGAAATTTTTCAACGGAGTAACGCGTCTGTTCACCGGAATCAAATTGCATGATTTTAATTGCGGGTTGAAAGCTTACAAACTGGAAGTTGTGCGCTCCATTGAAATTTATGGCGAGATGCACCGCTTCATTCCCGTGATGGTGCACAAAGCGGGCTTCACGCGCATCGGAGAAAAAATCGTGCATCACCAGGAGCGAAAATACGGTACGACCAAATTCGGACTTGAACGTTTTGTCAATGGTTTTCTTGATTTATTATCCATCTTATTTGTCACTAGGTTTGGAAAACGCCCGATGCATCTGTTTGGAACCATTGGTACGCTTTCTTTTTTTGTCGGAGGCGCTATCACGATTTGGCTGATTGCCGAAAAACAATATCGCCTTTCCCATCATCTCAAAGTGCGCGATGTGGCAGACCAGCCTCTTTTCTTTCTTGCCTTAATGGCCGTGATCATCGGTGTACAATTATTTTTGACAGGTTTCATAGCAGAGCTTGTTTCGCGCAACGCACCTGACAGAAATCATTATGAAATAAGAGAAAAAGTTTAATAAAATGAAAACCTTAATGCCTCTTAAATTCTCAATGGTTCAATTTTTAACCATTAAGAAATTAAGGAGATTAAGAAAAAACAAAATTCAATGAATTTATCAAACAAAACTGCCATCGTCACCGGAGTCAGCAAAGGAATAGGATTGAGCGTTGCAAAAGCCTTGTTGAACAAAGGAGTGCGCGTAGCGGGATGGAGCCGCAGCGAGCCGCGGCTTCAACATGAAAATTTTTCATTTTTCAAAACCGACATCGGAACACAGCAATCAGTGGATGAAGCGTTTGGAAAATCAATGGAATTTTTAGACAACAAATTGCACATTCTCATCAACAATGCAGGGCTGGGATATTTTGGAAAAATGGATGAAATACCCGTTGAGCAATGGAAGGAAATGTTCGATACCAATGTGAACGGGCTTTTTTTCGCAACACGTAAATCAATACCGGTAATGAAAGCGCAGCAACTCGGACACATCATCAACATCGCCTCCATCGCGGGACTGAGCGGCATTGAAGAAGCCACCGGATATTGTGCCACTAAATTCGCGGTCAGGGGAATTTCGCAATCGCTGTTTAAGGAAGTTAGAAAGTTTAATATTAAAGTGACGAGCATTTGCCCGGGTTCGGTAAATACGGAATTTTTCAATGGTGTGGAAAGTGTCAAAGCGAATGAAACCATGCTCTCGACCGATGACATTGCAACTAACATTGTTCAGATTCTGGAAATGCCGGATAATTTTCTGACTGTGGAAGTGGAGCTGCGACCATTGAATGTGCGTTATAGCTGAAACTACAAAGCGCGCACGACCACAAACTTTCCTCTCGAAATCACATACTCTCTTTTTCCCAAAACAATTTTTTCACCTTCATTCAGGTGTATCAGGTTGGTGATGTCAAACTCCATCGTGTGAATGGAACCTCCGGTTTTTCGCGCGATTTCAAGATAGTCGCTGTTGATGATGCCGTGTTCTGCGCCACACAACACAATCCTGACCGGTCTTGAAATTTCATGCAACAGCCGGATATCTTTCACGGGAGCGAAATTATCCGCGATGAGAATGACTTCATCACAATCGGGACACGTCTTGATTCCATGCAGCAACGCCTCCACATCGTTTTCAGCAACATCACCGCCATTACCCCGGCTCATCGCTTTTTTGAGCGTGGCATACATCTGGTCAAAACCATTCTCGGCATCACAAGCGTAAAACCCACCTGTTTTGCCAATGATTTTTTTTTCGTTAGGAGTGTTGTCGCCATCATTGAAAAAGAGAAATTGGTTGACATCCGACAGGTTTTCGCGCAGCTTAAACCAAACCGCCAATTGCGCGGTATAGGGCGACATGCTGCCGGTGACATCCGCAACCACTAATTTGTTTTTCCAATGTTTGTTGCGTTCCAGCGCTTTTAATACAGATGAATCACTGACTACATTGTAAATTCTTGTGTCCGTAAATTCCTTCTTGTAACATCTGACGGTGTCATAGCGGGTGAGCACGGTTTGCACTTTTACCTTTTGCGAATAGGGAAAGCGCTTTGTTTTTTCATCGGATAGTTTTGTTTTGTGTTGCAGCCAATATTTTTTGGGAAGATATTTACCGGTTGGTTCAAGCCGGGTCCTTGTTCTTGTGTGCATCACCACGCAGGCGCTGTCATATTCACCGGCATAAGATATTGCCGAATCCAATGCCATGTCTAAAAATGACATTTCAAACCGGGTCACTTTTTCAGTCGTTACTTTCACGGGATACACTAAAAAACCATGAAAAAGTTCTTCCGCATTTTCGGCTGTGATGGCTTTCGTTTGTCCGTAAAATCGCCAGTCCGTTGTTTCATAAATAAATAAATTCGGGGCAGCCTGCATCAGGGTTTCCAATCGTTTTCGATTGAGTTCCGGCTGGTTGAAAGTAGAAGTTCTGCGAAAATCAGTATAAACCAAATCAATTCTTTCGGGCGTCACCTGGCGCAATCTGCCAATCACGTCTTTATTCAAAATCGTATCCCCGTTAAAATTCATCCAAACCACGAAAGGAGTTTCACGCGAGGTGTCAGCAATGTAAACAGGAACTTTTTCCTGGCGGATGCTGAATAAAAAATCAATGCTGATGCCTTCGGTCGCAAATAAAAAGGAGCAGGCAATCAGGACGCTTGAAATGGTAATGCCCGGCTTCATGGCAAAGTGGTTTTGTGTCCCGTCCTAAAATAGGTTGACCAAAATTTAAACAAACCTTGGTCAACATGGACACACAAGAAAAATCCCCCTGCCGAAAAAAAAATGGCAAACAAATCAGTTATGATTTCAAAATTTCCGTCATTGACGAAATAAA
>JBGTCY010000058.1:0-9259 GCA_041748615.1 Chitinophagales bacterium | reverse complement strand
GAATACGTCACAACCTGATTAACCTCATCAGTGGGAACCGGTGCAGGCGTTACGATAATCATCTCGGTAGAGGTAAAATCTTCCTCTACTTCAATCAGGTTGGTATTCAATGTAAATGCCGGAGCATCATTCACCGGATGCACAAACAACGTGAATTGCTGTGAAAATAAATTGTTCACCGCCTGTCCGTCATCAGCGGTAATCGTGAATACCTGCGTACCATTTACATCCGCGACAGCAGTAATAGTTACCATCCCCGTTTGCTGGTTGATGGAAACATTTGCAAATGAAACAGAAGCCGGTGACAACGAGTAAGTCACTACCTGATTCATTTCATCAGCAGGAACAAAGCCCGGAATCACGAGCACTGTTTCGGTCGTTGTGAAATCGTCGTACACTTCAATCAAATTCGTGTTCAAAGTGAATTCAGGCGCGTCATTCACAGGTTTTACAATCAACGTAAATTGTTGAGTGTGCAAGTTGTTCACTGACTGTCCATCATCCGCAGTAATCGTAAATATTTGTGAACCATTCGCGTTCGCAATTGCGGTGATAGTAACCATGCCGGTTTGCTGGTTAATGGAAACATTCGCAAAAGAAACAGAAGCCGGTGACAAGGAATAAGTCACCACCTGATTCATTTCATCAACAGGAACAACGCCCGGAATCACGAGGACAGTTTCTGTTGTCGTGAAATCTTCGTCCACTTCAATCAGGTTCGTGTTTAATGTGAATTCTGGCGCGTCATTCACCGGATTGACAATCAAAGTGAATTGCTGTGCATACAAGTTATTTACTGACTGTCCGTCATCCGCAGTAATTGTAATTTGCTGTGAACCATTTGCGTTCGCAATTGCGGTGATAGTCACCATGCCGGTTAGCTGGTTAATTGAAACATTCGCAAAAGAAACCGAAGCCGGTGACAACGAGTAAGTCACCACCTGATTTATTTCATCAGCCGGAACCAATCCAGGAATCACAAACACAGTTTCTGTTGTTGTGAAATCTTCGTCCACTTCAATCAGGTTGGTATTCAATGTAAATGCTGGCGCGTCATTCACCGGATGCACAATCAACGTGAATTGTTGTGTAAATAAATTGTTCACCGTTTGTCCGTCATTCGCGGTAATCGTGAATACCTGCGTGCCATTTCCATCCGCAACAGCGCTAATTGTTACCATGCCCGTTTGCTGGTTAATGGAAACATTAGCAAATGAAACCGAAGCCGGTGACAAAGAATAAGTCACTACCTGGTTCATTTCATCAGCAGGAACAAAGCCCGGAATCACGAGCACTGTTTCTGTCGTTGTGAAATCTTCGTCCACTTCAATCAAATTCGTGTTCAAAGTGAATTCAGGCGCGTCATTCACCGGATTAACAATCAAGGTGAATTGTTGCGCATACAAGTTATTTACTGACTGTCCGTCATCCGCAGTAATTGTAAATTGCTGTGAACCATTTGCGTTCGCAATTGCGGTGATGGTCACCATGCCGGTTTGCTGGTCAATGGAAACATTCGCAAAAGAAACCGAAGCCGGTGACAATGAGTAAGTCACCACCTGATTCATTTCATCAGCAGGAACAAATCCCGGAATCACGAGCACTGTTTCGGTAGTTGTGAAATCCTCATTCACTTCAATCAAATTCGTGTTCAAAGTGAATTCAGGCGCATCATTCACCGGATTGACAATCAAAGTGAATTGCTGTGTGTACAAGTTGTTTTGTGACTGACCATCATCAGCAGTAAGGGTGAATAATTGTGAACCATTTGCGTCAGCGATAGCAGTTATCGTTACCACTCCTGAATTTTGGTTTATGGAAATATTCGCGAAAGAAACTGAAGCGGGTGACAGGGAGTAAGTCACCACCTGATTTATCTCATCAGCCGGAACAAATCCCGGAATCACGCTTACATTTTCTGTAGTAGTGAAATCTTCATCTACTTCAATCAGGCTGGTATTCAATGTAAAGGCGGGCGCGTCATTCACCGGCAACACTGTTACCGTGAAAGATTCACTGACCGTATAAAAACCATCGTCCACCGTTACTGTGATGATAGCAACTCCATTCATATCCGGTAAAGGCTGAAAACTGAGTGTACCGCTGGTATTTGGATTCGAATAACTCACCACCGGATGCGGGATGAGCGCTACATTATCAGAAATCGCAGTCACGGTTACAGATTCGTTGTCATTCAATCCCGGAGTAATACCGGTGAGGTTTACAATTTGCTGTGCCGCATCTTCCTGGATTGTCATGTTCGCAATCGCGTTGATGGTTGGCGGAGAATTTACCTGGTTAACGGTCAGCATGAAATTCTGCGAATACAAATTATTCTGCGCCTGACCATCATTAGCCGTTACCGTAAACTGCTGCATCCCGAAAGCGTTGGCTACGGAAGTGATTGTCACCATTCCCGTTTGAGCGTTTATTGAAACATTTGCAAAAGCAACTGTCGCGGGTGATAAGGAATAAGTAACAACCTGATTGACTTCATCGGCAGGAACGGGTCCCGGGAAAACATTTACAAATTCCGTAGTAGCAAAATTCTGGTCTACTTCCACATCTCCGCTTAACGTGAATATTGGCGGGTCATTCACCGGATTGACGGTGAGCGTGAAAGTTTGCGTAGCGATGTTGTTAAACATTTGTCCATCATTCGCAGTAATGGTGAATAATTGCGAGCCATTGGCATCCGGCACAGCGGAGATTGTCACCAACCCGGTTGTGTTGTCAATGGAAACATTGGCAAATGAAACCGAAGCCGGAGACAATGAATAGGTCACTGTCTGCCATTGCTCTGCCTGAGGAACGGGCGCGGGAGTTACAGTTACAGTTCTAGTGCCGGTGAAATCTTCATCCACCGTTACATTTCCGCTGACTGTAAATGCCGGTGGTGTATTAGGTATTGGTTCCACCTTGAGTCCGGAAACTTTTGCTTTGTTTGCTATCCCTGTAAATTCAATATCCAACATGCCGTCTGTGACTACTGTCTCAAAAGTGTAAACAGCAGCTGTAGCAAAACCATGCGTTGCGAAGATGTCGAAATTATCCAGCACCCTTTGCTCTTCAATGTCCACATGGAATCTTCTCACACCGGGCGTCATAGCGCCTGTCCAGATTTCAGCAAAGTGAAGCGTCACCCTGTACATGCCCGGGTCAGCCTGGAAGTAATATTTAAAATTCGTTCCATTGCGCTCTGAGCGATACAACGGGTCATCATCCGTATTATAAATTTCTCCTACAAGATTATTAATAAAACCTCCCGAAGGAATCGTGAATAAGCGGTCTTTCAAAAACAATTCACCGGAAACTGAGGTGTAATTATTACCACCGGCATTAATTGCTATCGGACCGTTCAACACCACGCCTTCATCAATGATGCCGTTGCAATTATTGTCTTTGCCATCCAAAATCTCCGGAGCGCCCGGATAAACGGTATTATCATTATCATCACAATCCAAATTATTGGAAACATACCCAACCGGTTTTGAAACGGCAAGCACGGAATCATTCGGATTTCCATAAAGGTCTTTGTCTTTATCGCGATACCAAACCAAAGGGTCAACCGGGCAATTTTGAAATGCGGATTGCGCGGGTAAAGAATGCGTAGCCGCCCAATCAGAAACACCCTGGCGTGAAAGAATCAACCGGTCAATGCTGAACCCATTTGCGCGACCTGATAACTCAACCGCGTAAATACCGGGTTCCGGGAAGTCCGCATAAATTTCATAAAAAGCACCTTCGCCTGCCCAGGTGTTAAAAGTCCACACACCAATATTATTCTGCAACACTTTAAACCAGCCTGTTTTAAAATCTTGTTGCGCGCCATTTTTCCACCAAACAGCTCCTTTATCCGGAAAACGCACCCATATATCATTTTTATCAGTATTTGTGGGACCGGGCTGATAAGAGCGCAGTCTGAAGCGGTATCTGCCGCCATTGGTGATTTTCACATAATAAGTTAATACTCCGTTTCCGGGAGTCCAGTAATAGTTGGGACCTGTCCATTCATAATATCCCGCACCGGTATAATTTGTCAGAGGTGCAGTTTTCATCGTCCAGCCGGGCTGATTGGAAATTTCAGATTCCACTTCAATCACGACCAACCCATTATTTTCCACATACCATCCGCAACGCTCTTCCTGTTTTCCGGTGCCGGATAATGAAACCGATACAGGATTATTTGAGCCGGTATGATTGAATGACATGGTCGCTAATCTTGTTCCTGCGGCAGTTGGCGTAAAAGTGACATTCACCGTTGAAGACTGACCGGGATTCAGCGCGATATTCGAACTGAAGTTATGTGAAAAGTTATTGGCATGAGCGCCAGTAATATTTACTCCTGTTACCGTCAGCGACTGCGTGCCGGTATTTGAAATTGTGATAGGGACAGGAGTTGAGGCGGTATTGATATCCAGCTCAGGGAAAGTCACGCTGTTAGGAACAACTGCTAACACCCCATTAACACTTGTTGTGGATGACACTTCAATCGCACAGATTTTCGCGTTATTGGATTTTGCAATAAACTGAAGATGAAGCGCCTGGTCATTGACCGGGATATTTGTAAATGTTTTAACAATCGCGGTATTTCCTCCCGCATCCGCGTAAATATCATATTTACTTAAAACCGTATCCCCCTCAATCACCACGTCAAATACACGGACACCGGGAAACATTGCGCCACTCCAGATTTCAGCGAAATGCAACTTCACCGTGTAATTTCCATTGTTTACGGGAATGTTGTAGCTAAAATAATTTCCATAACGCTCAGTCTGATATAATAAATCATCCGTTGTATTATTAATCGGTTGATTGGAAGTGAAAGTATGTGTGCCGGTGGAAAAATAATTATCCGCGCTGAATACATCTCCGCTTCCTGCGGTAAAAGCTCCGCCACCCGCATTGATTCGCATTGTAGAAGTTAAACCGATACCGGTACCGGTAAGCGGAATATTGGTTGTCGGACCGTTGGAGCCGCCATGCTGAATGACTAATGTACCGGTTTTGTTGCCGGCAGTCAGCGGCATGAAAGTAACATTAACATTGATGCTTTCTCCGGGCTGCAAAACGATTGGCGTAGTATAAGGAGTATTCACCGTGAAACCGACATCACCGGTTTTTGTGATACTGCTGATGATAATCCCCTGATTGCCGGAGGTATTCGTTAATGTGATGAATTTTGTTTCTGAAAATCCAAGATGAAGCGAACTGAAAGCGAGCGAAGTGGCGGATTTAGCCAATACACTTTGAATGACCGGTGAACCTACCGGCTGTGTTTGTCCATAGAGGTAAAAGGCTTCCATGGAATTCAATTCGGGAGTTCCACCCCTGTTGCCTGAACCCGCGCAGATGTAAACGCCAAAGTTATTGACGATTGCCTGCGTGCCATGGCGTCCTGTATTCATTTCATCCAAAGCCCTCCATTGATTGGAGTTCACATTCAATGCTTCCGTTTGTTTATGCGCTGAGTTCTGACTCATGCTTTCTCCGCCTATCACCAAAATTTCATCACCCAATACCGCAACGGATGCTCCGGCACGCTGTGTCGGAACATCAGCTTCAGGTGAGGGAAGTTGATTCCATTGGTTGGTGGCAATATTATAAACATCACTTTCAGGAATCGTGTAAGCGAAAGTGCTGCCGCCATTGCCTGACTGCCTGCCCGCCAACGCGTAAATATTTCCGTTATGGATTGCCGCGTGAAAATGGTCACGCGCACGGGGTGCATCCGCCAGCACCGTCCATTCGTTGGTGGAGGGGTTATAAGAATCCGTCCACGGCACCCAGCCGGAAACGTGTCCGTTGGTCAAGCCGGAAATCAGATAGATTTTTCCATCATGTACCACCGCACCGGCAGAGCCTCTGCGTCTTGCAGCCGGAATCTCCGGACCGACATGCCACTGATTGGCGACAGGGTCATAAATATAGACATTGGGAAGAGCGGGTTCATTGGGGAAATTGCCGGTGAAAGCGCCCACTACATAAATTAATCCATTCAACTCCACAGCCTGAAAGTGGTGCATCACCACCGGAGGCGTAGCGCCTGTACTCCAGGTTTTTGTCACATAATCATAAATCTCCACTGGTTTGACTCCACGTCCGCCTAACAGATAAAACTTATTTCCGGTTTGCACAAAAGCATTTTCATGACGATTGGTACACGTATTATTTGTAGTAACATTCACCCAGTCGCCCATGTTGGAAACCGGTGTTACGCCAATGTAATCCCATGTTGCGGCAAACGGCATGTTCGAGCCGCGCGATGTGGCGATGAAACCCACCGCCATGACTTCTTCAATCCAGCTTGCAGGAACGCTGAGCGGTGAACCTAGATCCACGCGCGCGCTTCCATCAATGGTGTAAGCAGGCTGAACCATGTTTGTTGCCGGGTCAACAGTCAGAAATAAGTTGACATGGCTGCTTCCCAAAATCGGTACATTATACATCGTGGAAGTATAAACGCCTCCCACTTCTTTCATCACCTGAATGCCGCCCGAACCTCCGTTCGATGCGCAGACGATTTTCAAATAGTTATCTTGGTCGCCTGTGCCGATATACATGCCCATAGATTGATAATCCACCGGAGTGAAACCCGCGAACGGACCCATAATGCGTGTTTGAACTTCGAAAGGAAACGGAAACGCCCCTGTATTTACACCAAACTGATAACCGAATTTTTGATTGTTTAAATTACCAAGCGCATCACCATCCGGAATATCCGCGATTGAAAATTTTAATGCCGCTCCGCCAACCGTCATCAAATTAAGGTCATACATGTCCATATAATCATTCAACCCATTTGACATAATTCCTGTAAAACCATATCCGGCAATGCCGCCATTGTCCACATTATTAAAAGAATACAATACGGGAATGTTAGTATGCAAACCATTAAATGAGTCGCGGGCGAAAAAGTCGAGCGTATCATTGATGCCGTCATTATCATCATCAGGGTCAATTAAGTCTGAAAGAAAATCTTTATCAAAATCCGGAGGAATACTGGCGGCTGAACATTTATCAGTTTCATTGAGTGTTTCATCTCCATTACTGTAGCCGTCACCGTCATCATCCAAAACAAAACTGTTCGGGTCGCCATTGCAGGAAGCAAAATCATTGGGTTCAAAAACTGTAATGCCGTTTGAGCCGTAAGTCACCGCCCAAATTGTTCCCGGGAAAATATCATTGTCGCCCTGCGCAGTTAAGTCCAGAGGGGTGGTACCAAAATTTGCTGCCAGCACGGATTGACCACCTTGTACTAAAGCAGTTCCGGATGCATTTAATACAAAACGATAAATATTTCCGTTAAACGCGGCTGCCAGCAGGTTGCCTTTCATCGCGTTATTGAAATTAGAAGCCGTGTATTCGCTAATACCGTTTACGGAAGAACATATCACTGACAGCGCGCCATTGGCGACACTCGGATTGACGTAATTACATTCCACTGGATTTTCCATGCCGGGCGGCACGGGTGACTGCGGATTGGTTGTGTTATAGGTATTGTTTCTGTTTGCACGGGTTGGGTTTGGAAAACCTGCATAATAACCGGGACCGGGTACATAATGCAACGCGTCACACAAAAAGCTGCCCGGTTCGCTCACTTGATTTGAACAGTTAATCGGAGGACCGCCCCACCCTGCATTCGGACCATTATCGAAGCTGTACATTTTGCCCGATTTCGTAATCACTAAATCATAGTTATTTCTCCAACCGGGAGAATAGACCTGAACAGGACCACCCGGTACTAATATCGCCTGGTTTTTGCCTTTATTGCCGCCAAAAGGGTCATTAAAATCTTCATATCCCGGTGGACCTACATTCGGACGGTCTTCATCATCCAAAGTCGGCAAATCATAAGTTGAGGTTCCGATAGCATTCAAATCAATAGCGAGAATCGCGGTAGAAAGCGCATATTCCGGCAAGAAAATAAAATTGTTGGAAGGAGCGCCCATGTTGGTATTGCCGCCCTGAGCCATATAAAGAATGTTGTTCACTTCATCCAACTGCAAACCGTTGGGAGAATGGTTTTCTTCCGAGCGTGGTAATCCGCGCACCAGATCTTGTCTGACCCAAGTCATGCCATTCCACGTGAGTTTTGAAATAACCCCGGAGTTCGTATCAAGATTTTTAGAATTATTTGTTCCGCCAAATCCTCCGCCAATACGCGGGTCGCTGGATGTCACATAAATGACAGGATTCTGCGCGGTTCCTTTCACCAAAATGCCGGTGACCTGCCGCGTGTTCACAGCAGGATTCGGAGTGCCATTATCGTTGTGATTGGGAATTTGCTGGATATGGGTGATTTCTTCCGTAGCGGTGACTTTGTAATCGTTCAGACCGTTTCGCACCACCGTATAAACGAAAATCTTTCCGTTTTGCTGAGCAACATACAATCGCCCGTCAGGACCAAACTGAATTGAGGTGGGCTGTAACACATTCTCTCCCTGCAACGCGCTTACATTGAAGCTGACAGTTTGAGCATTAGACATTGATGGATTTAACCAAATCAGGTTAATAATCAGGTGGGCAAAGAAGACCCTCATGCACATTTTTCTCATGTAATTCTATTTTTTAATGAAAAAATACCAATCTAAAACAGGTGCAGTGCAGGACGTCTGGAAAGAACAAAAGACTAATTTCTATTCAGTATTTGATTCAATGTAATACAGTTCTTTTTTTAAAGCAAATAAAAAAACAGGTTGAACTATTAATTTTTACTTACTTTTTTTAACTGCTTGTTTTTTTTCGTATTTCAAAATGAAAAATAGCCTCGATACGATGCGTAGGTGAGGGAAAAATATGAGTTCAATGTTGATAAATACTCTTCTACTGAACTTAATAATACACAGCTTAATAACTTAGAACAGCATTATAGATGTTGTCAAGTTCCTGATTTGTGATGCAATAAGGCGGCATCAAATAAACTGTATTTCCCAACGGGCGCAATAAAAATCCTTTGGAAATAAAATAATCATAAATTTTATTCCGGAGGGGATTGAGATAGTTTGAGGATTGCCGGTTCAGGTTTGAAGTTTCTAATTCAAAAGCGAGTATAGTTCCGCTGACTCGTGCATTCTGAATTTTCGGATTGTCTTTTATTTCTTTTATAAAAGTCAGATGTTTATATTGAATCCTTTTAAGGGTTTGTTTGAATTCTTTTTTTTCTATCAAATCCAGACTGGCATTGGCGGCAGCGCAGGCAAGCGGATTTGCGGTGTAGGAATGTCCGTGAAAGAAAGTTTTCGTTCGGTCATCACTG
>JBGTCY010000057.1:0-10124 GCA_041748615.1 Chitinophagales bacterium | reverse complement strand
CTGATTGCTGTTTGAGTTCCAAAACTTTTTCGTTAAGTGGCTTGTCTGAAAGTTTTGCACTGTCCCAGTTCGTGTCCTTTAGCGTGTTGGAGAAAACAAGTTTTGGGATTTTGTCTATGGAAATTGCAAAATCGTCCATTGTTTTTTTACCAGAAGGGTTTTGCACTAGTGTTTTCCAAAATTGCATAAGTTCGTAGGTTGTCCGTCCATATAAAATAACTCCTGCATTATTCAATAGGTCAGAATAATGTTGATGTAAATCTTCACTAGGAATACCAGTTGTATGGTCGCAAACACCGTCAAGTGTCATATTGAAAGCTGCAATTACTTTTCTCATACTTTATAATTTTTAGTTGTCTGTCTCTTTTATTGATGTCGTCCGTTACAATGACCGCTAACGGTTCCGGATGCAAAGAAAGGCGGGGCTTCATTGCTCCAACCTTTCCCAACCGGAACACTAAAATAGAAATATGAACTTTAATTTACGTACATCCACCCCGCTTTTCTTTGCATCCTTGTTGGCGAATGCCTTACTGTCCCCCCGTTAAGTTGTCATAAAGTTGTTGGGGCAATGTCATGTTGCTGTCAGACGGGAATGTTGTCTCGAAGTACAAAACTGTCCGGTTGTGATGAACTCTGCTGAGGGTTGCCATGCGCGTTGAGTTTTAAAAATTTTTCAGAAGGGCAGATTTTTTAAAAACAATTTTTCTCTGGGATGGAAGAAAAGCACGCTCTTTTTGCAAACGGTGCTATTGAGCGTTTGATTTGCGGGAGTTTGCAAAATGTGCGTGATTTTGCGCGTGGCATAATTCATTGAAATTACTGAATGACAATTTTACGAACTACTTGCTGACCGTTTGTAAACTCTACTCTGACAAAGTATAACCCTTCAGACAAGTGTGAAACAGAGATTTTGGGTTGGATGGTTTGGATTAGAATTTTACCAGAAAGCGTCATAAGCGAGATGTTTTGAATTGCAAACTTGTTAGATAATGACACATTGAGACTTTCTTCTACCGGGTTAGGAAAGATTAAGACAGCTAATTTATTTTGCCCTTCTATATTCTCCACCTCTACAAATAGACTGCAAGTAGGAGGAAAGGGAAAGAATGAGGATGATATTTGAAATGTTTGACTGCTGTCTTTGTACGCGCATAGCAAGTAATAAAGAATACCGTCATGGCTATGTTCGCCAGGAGCATTTAAATTGTTTTCCAGCCCCGTCATTGAACCAACTCCTTCTATCCATTTTATTGAGGATAAAGAGCCTATTCGGTGAAGATTGAAAATTCTGTTTGCAGACAAGATTGTATCAATGGTGATCGAATCAAGAATTAAACTTGTCTGCTGGTATAAGTAAGCATCATATACAACAACCGTATCTCCTATAGACTTACCGAAATCATACAGGAGAAAATCTGTAGTGTCACAATCTAAAAGAAGGTTAAAAGGGTCACAATTTCTGTAGTAAGTTTTTTTTAGTAAAGTATCTTCTTTGATAAGCCCCATCCATCCATAGGTGTTGTAATCCCTAACAGCCTTATAGACATTGGAGTTAATTATAGTGTCGAAAGTAGTTGTCCATACATGTGTTTCTCCCGCGCCAATAAACCCGTAATATACATTCCACTCGTTCGTTTCCCCAAGCATTTTCTGATAAGGTTGGCTAAATGAAATTTTCCCGAAAGTAATCATCAAAAGCAGTGTTGTTATTTTTAGGATTTTGCTCATAACCTTCTATTTATTGCATTACCAATTTTCCGTTACCCAGTTCACTTTTTTGAGCCATTACTTTGAAGAAATAAATTCCGGTCGTCATTTGGTTTCTTTCAACAAAAAATTCCGCATACCCATGCTCGTTCAGGAAATGTTTTT
The DNA here is from genome assembly GCA_041748615.1 of Chitinophagales bacterium. Lineage (GTDB taxonomy): Bacteria > Bacteroidota > Bacteroidia > Chitinophagales > CAIOSU01 > JBGTCY01. The sequence continues at coordinate 8,249 of JBGTCY010000057.1, read as the reverse complement.
GAGTTTGTACCTGTTTTCCCGATACATCAAATAACCGAAACGTGATTTCTTGGTTTGCAAACTGCCGACTATCGGCTTTTACGCTTACACGCGCTTGCACCGTAAAGGGATTTGGATATACTACAACGGTTGCTTTTTCTTTGAGACTTAAATGTTCTTCGATGCCGCCCACCGCCAGCCCGCAACTATCTGCTCCGAAGCAGCCATTGCTATCAAGTTTTACAAGCCAGACGTTATCAAAGCGGATATTCGGAAATGATTCTGTGGCTTTCCATAATGCTCCGGCTATTATAAAGCCTCCGTCATCGGTTGGTTGAAAATCTCCATTGAAGCGTAACGCTTTGCTGTAAGTTGCGCCCTCATAAAAATTGTTGATGTACTGTCTTTCCCAAAGAATATCACCCGATGAATTGAGCTTTGCTATCCATGCAGCCGTGCTGTCAGCGCTTCCAACTTCTCGTTCGCCAATTGCAACAATATTGCCGTTGTCAAGTTCTCTTAGTTGCGAAATAATTAGCTCTTTCTTATGATTGAAAAATGTGCGCCAAATAACATTCCCTCCATTATCCAACTTCATCACCATAGCAGCAAAAGCATCCTCAGTGTTATTAATCACAGTATCTAATCTGCCCCATCCATAGTAACCTCCATCAGTTGCTAACGAAATGTACCGCAACCTATCATCCATGATAGTTCCATAGGTTTGTTCCCACTGAATAGTGCCGTTCGTGTCTGTTTCAAATAACCATAAATCAAACCCTCCAGGGCCAAAACTTTCACTTGTGCCACTTACTATGAAATTCCCGTTCATTAATTGATGAATTTTCCTTCCAATATCATTTAGACTTCCACCGTAAGTCCTCTGCCAAATTAAATTCCCTAAACTGTCGGTTCTTACAGCGTAATAGTCAGATGATGTGCCATTGCCTTGTATAAATCTTTCCCCAACCATTATATATCCTCCGTCCGAAGTCTTAGAACCGTGAAAAGTGGTTTCAACTCTGTTTGAAACCCCGTAAGGCTTCAGCCATTCCACTTCTCCGGCTGTATCAATCTTGCACAGAAAAAAATCAGAGTTTCTGGTAGCAGTATCAACGAGGTTGCCGCACATGAGATAACCTCCGGTTGTAGGTTGTAAGGAGCCATATAAACCGTTGGAAATGCCTTTACCCGGTTGGGCATACTTTTTTTTCCAAAGCAGGTTGCCCTGAAAATCGGTTTTCAATAAATGGATTCCCGATCTGAAATGCACGTTTCCAGCTTGTTCCGTATATCCCCATGCGGCAATGATGTAGCCGTCATTTTCAATCAATACGGAAGTGCTTGCTGTGCCGAAAGCAACTGTGTCAATAAATGCTTTTTGAAATGTAGTTTGCGCGATTGAATACTCGCTTACAATAAACACCAATGCTCCTATCGCAACCACCTGTCTCATGTTAATTAACTTTTACGATTTTCCCGGTATTCTTCAATTCACTTTTCACATATACCCGGTAGATGTAAATGCCTTCGGATAAATTCAGTTCGCTTAATTGAATCTGGTTGGTTCCGGCTGAAAGCCTGAATTCACTGACTTGTTTTCCCTCTATCCTGTACAACTGTAAATAGCCATCTTCATCTGAAGCAAGCGTGATAAAGGCTACCTGCTTACCCGCAATTACGGTTGGAAACAGCTTGTAAAACATTGCTTCGCTTTGCGACATTTCCTGCGGTTTCTCAGGCTCCGGTTCACCGAATGAAGTTTTTGAACTGCCTTCGCTGCTGTCAATATCATGGTAGGGCTTTGTATAAATGGTATCTCTCAAAAATTCAAGAATGCCCAATGCCTGAAATGCGGCAATCGAAGTGTCGTTAAAGGCGATTTCTTCAATATCCGCTATGGTTGCGGAATCCAGATCGAAATACGTGAGTGTGTCCTTGAAAAGCGAAGTCTGAATTTCCCGCAACTCAATCAGTTGCTTATCCTCATGGAAGTAAACTTTGAGTGTGTTGTAAACCGTGTCGGCTTCATAATACTCTGCATCCTTCATGTGCAGGTCACCCAACAGCAAACGGAACGGAATGTCTTTTTCATTTTTTAAAGAATCCTTTACTTCTTCATCCGAATAGTTCGTGTCAACCGAAGCGATATACAACATGTCGGAATAGTTCAAAGCCTTTTGCAGCTTATAAACACTCAACGAGTCGAGAACGTCTTTTCTTGCCGATGTACTATCCTGATATTGAATTAGTTTCTCCAATGAATCGGCATTGAAGGGAGGGTTTTCTTCCGCAATCGCTTTCCAGATTAAATTGGAGTGAGGGGCATTTTCTATCAGGATATGGCTCAGGCTCGTTACGCTGAATTCATTCCTGAACAGCAAAGCCGACAGCACAACATCGGATAAAAATGGAGTGTAGTAAAGGAGTGTGTCGCGCAACTGGTTGGCATTGTAGTTTTCATCGTGAACCAAGTCCAAAATATTTTTCGTTCTGCCGCCATCCAAAAGGGCATACTGGTCTTTAATAAGCCCGGTCAGTGTTTCCTGCTCAGCGCGTTTCCCGTAATACCCACCCGGGTCATCGCCTACTATAATAATACCCGAAGGACAACTTGAATTTTGTGATGATGTTGTCAGCTTGTCAAACGGTGAGAATTCAATTACACAGGTTGGGTTAAAATGTTCATTGGTAGCATTGTAGCAATACTCGAAATGTGCTGCATTTTGTCCTGTGTAAAAGTGTAAGAGGTTCGTGCTGTTACAAGTGCCATCAAAAATGTTTCCGGCAGGCTTATCAGCATCACAATCACCTTGTTTCTCAAAAATGCTGCTGTTCTCAAACACCATGAAATGATACATCTCATTTTCAACCTGATTACATTCATTGACTAAATTGCTGTTGTCGCTGCCATAGGCAAAAGCATAGCCCAAATTATAAGTGCTGCTCACAGTGTTTTTGTAAACGCGCTGCGCCCCCTGCGATTGCTCGAAATAAATACCACGTCCGGTGGAATTGGGCTTTATTACCATTTCATTTTCTTCCAGCTTGATGTTGTAACTGCATAAGCCATTGATGGCAACCGAGTGTTGATTGTTTACCTTAACGGCAGTTTCAAAGTAATTCCGGTAAACCTGCGCTCCGACTGCACCTTGCAGATCAACTCCGTAAAAATTGTTGATGAAGCTGTTGTCAGCCGCAACGGAGTTGGATGAATGTCCGAAGGTATTGACGAACCTGATTCCCGTGTAAAGATTTTCAAAGAGGTTGGGAGAATTGTCCACGCAGTCGTTTGCGCTGTACGCGTAGCAAACGCCTTTTATTTCCGCCCGTGCGTCAACCATGATGATTCCAGTTCCCCTTTCCCTTGAAGTATAATTGACCGGAGTTTGATTGATGAACGTGTTTTCAAAAAACTTGATGCCATGTACATTCCACATAGTAACGAAGGCATAAGGATTTGCAGCCGGGTCATTCAGGTCTCCATCGGTTTCAAACAGGCAGTTACGGAATTCACTGGTATAATTGGTTGCAGTGTAAGAATTGAATCCAACGCCAGTGATATTGTTCCGAAGCGTACAATTTTCAGCTATGACGATTCCTCCGGTGTAGCTGAGATTAGCAGAAGTATTCGGGAACCTTCTTAAACATTCAACAGCCTGCCTTGCGTTTTCTATAACCGCTCCATTTATCAAAATCAAAACACCTTGTTCGCTTGATTGCGTTGGATATGAACCTATGGTTCCGTTGGAGAAGTTATAAACTTGGCTTGTTGCCGGATGCGGGCTGCCGGGATTGCCCCATACTTCAATTCCCTGCCACATTGCATCGCAGGAGTTGCTAATCGTGCTACTGTCAACAATCAGCTTCGCCCCGCGCTCAACAATGATTCTGCCTGTACGCGGCATGTTCACTACGCTTCCGTTGGTGATTTCCAGCGTGTTCCCAGATTCAATAATGATGTTTCCTGTAATCCGCCTTGTTTCGTTATCCCATTCCGTATTAGCATCAATTACGAGATTCTCATTTTGCAGTTGAATTAGTTCATCCGGTATGTTCCAACTCCAAATTCCCCAATCGCGTGTTCCAGCTAACAGCTTCATTTTACAATAATCAAATTCCAAATCCACCACCCAAACAGGGGGAAGCCCGTTGCTGATACATTCCCAATGTCCATTAAAACAAGAACTTCCGGGAACGTACATATAAACGCCCACAGCCGTAGCTGCAAACACTACATCCGTATTGTATTTAAAGATGAGCAGCTTATAAACGGGAACTTCCGGCAACCCGGTGGAAACATCAGACCATGTATCACCACCATCGCAGGTGCGCCAGATGCGATCTAATCTTGGACGGAAATCCTCGGTAGTCTCGTCATATGGAAACCCGGCAAATGAAATCCATGCTTTATCTGCATTATTGGGGTCGCTTTTAATATCAGTTATGGCATACAAATCATACGGACCTCCCCACGGAGTATAGTTCTGATTTAAGAAATGTGGTGTAAGATTTTCCCAAGTAGTTCCGCCATCTTCGCTTTTAATTACTCCAAGCGGATTTCTCCATGCGCGACCTGTGAAATGAAGGTATATTACGCTGTCATTTGATTCATTGACATCAAACCCTCCAATTCTTGCGGGAGTTCTGTCATAGTGAGTGGCTGTTTGATTAATAACGGCAGTGCAAAAACTTGGAGGATTGAAATAATCGTCATAACCGTTTGCATTAGAATTAGAACCTGAAGAAATATTTATAAAACTTAGACTGGAATCTATTGAAGATACCATAAGATTATGAAAACCCAAATAAATGTTGCCATTAGGGTGAACTTGCACAGGGCAGTGAAGGTTCCTGTATTGACTGTAATTTGCGGTGCCGTTGCACAAAGTCGCAACAGTATTGTTGTCCGAAATTGACCACGTAATCGGGCAAGTTGCACAACTTGACCGGTAAATAGTAAATCCTGCACACCCTACATCGTTGGATATAACATAGCGATTACCGTTTGCATAAAAGACATTTGTTTTCCATGCATCACCACAACCTAATTGATACCAATCATTGTTTGAACCATTATTTTTTCTTTCAGGAAAATGACCATGAATTCCGGAATATACTAAGTAATCTTTGTCAAACGGGTCATAATCAATGTCTGTAATTGAGCCTCCGGGTAAACCTATTTGATTAAGATTTTGAAAGCATGAATTAGATGTAGAGGACGTATTAATATTACAGCCACCTGAAGGATGACGACTAACCCCTCCATCAGTTGCAAGAAAGATTAAATCGTTGACTGCATTTTGAGTTGTATCACTTTCTAATAACAAAAGATGTCTTATATCGGCATGTTTATTACAATCGTCATACCCTCCATTAAATGAATTAGTTTTTATAGCAGTGTTAAAAAAGTCATCAGTATAGTAGAAAAAATGCATCGGGATATACAATATTCTATCTCCAGTGCTGCTACGAGTGCTATTTGAGGCAGTGAAACTGGTATTAAATGGATGCACAGCCCAACCATATGGAAAGTAAGCCTCTCCCATCAAAGTCCAAGTAAAACTTGGCTGGTCTGCCATATCCGCTTCATAGATTGCACAGTTATTCCACTGTCGGCAACTACTATCAGGACAGGAAATGTTGCAGCTAAGTTTCAAATTGGTATTTGCCGCACTGCATGGACAGGAACTGCACTGGCTTTCCCAATCCCATAGCAGTGCATAAATTTTCCCAGAACTATCATTCGGCATAGAAACTTTAACCACAGAGTAATTTGTTATGAGCACTCCATTCGCATTCCTGAAATTGTCTCCTACTTCAGTCCAAACGGGTGTACTTGAGCCCGCGTTATTAGAAAAGAATAATTTCCCTCTCGGGCCTACATATACTTCTTCATCCAAGCAAATGAATGCTCTGTTCGGATTACTTTGGTCAAACTCAATATCCTTATAAAGAAGCCATGTGGGATTAGCGAGGGTTGAAACATCACATTCCGTAATTTCCTCCCAAGAATTGCTCAGATTGCTAACATCTTTTCTGAAAACATGTTGAAGCCCGATTGCATAAAGGTATTTTTGGTATGGCGAAGGTGAAAATTTGATTTTCTGAATTTTTGCGTCAGAAAAAAGAGGATATGTGGCAGTATTAATCGGAGTTGTAAAATTGTCCTGATGCCAGTTGTCCCCGCCATCATCTGTGTAGTAAATTCCTGTATAGAGAACGCCTACGTCTGCGACATTGGGCAAACTGGTTGAAACGAATATTAAGTCAGGGTTCCCTGGCTGTACGGCAAAGTTTATCAACTCATAGCTCAAAGCAGGATTATCATTGTTTATTCCTTTGCTGATATTCTTCCATGGAGCGCCATTATTAGTCTCCCATAAGCCGCTTGAAGGAATTGCCGCAATGATGTGGTCATGGTCAGTAGGATTAACCCACACTTGGGAAATATAAGCACTGTTTTGTCTACGACCATTGGTATTTGTTGTGCAGTCGGTAGTATCAAATGGGTCAACATCTGGACCCTCGAACTTCCATTGAGGTGCGCCATCACAGTCAGTATTTATATTTATACTTCCACCCGTTAAAATTTTGTATGCTGGCAGAAAACTCCCCGGATTAGTATCATTTACACCTACTCTGAATTCCCAATAATGTCTCCACTTTGGAAAAAACTCTCCAAATTCTTCTTCTTCAAAAACAACTATATCTGCTTTCTTAGCTTTTTCAAGATTTTCTAAAACACGCTCAATGGAATCAACGATTACGTAGTAATTAGGATCAGGCTGATTCATCATTTCACGGAATGTTTTTCGGGCAATTAGCCCATTACAATCATTCCAATCAATTGGCCCATGTAAAATAATTACTGTGTTATCTTTCAGAGAGTCAATCAGGTATTTATTTTGAGAAGTATCTCCACTACCGTTTACTTGCCGCCAGTGTCCCCAACACAAGTTTTCTAAAACAGAAGCTATAAGACTATCCTCACTGATTGAATTTCCTTCTGCAATTTCTCTGTCGCTATAGCGTATTGTCAACTTGATTATTGGATTTACCTCATATCCAACTGCATTGTAAATCCAGAATCTATCAACAATTTTCAAAGCACTGTTTTTTATATTTTCTGACGCATAAGGATATTCATTTAAATCGGTTGGTTTGGGATTATTATTATTTGGAGTAGTGTAGGTGCTAAATTCAAGATACCCGTTTGCGCCTTCACCAGCTTGCAATATCTCAAACTCCATTGAAACATCTTCAAGCGAATCAGTAAAAAAGGGGATTATAAATTTTCCGGTATCTTCCTCGCCAACAAGCCATCTTACTTTTCCCCACAAAGAATCTTCGGCAATCAAGTACCCGGCAACACGTTGCAACGCCACCGTATCAGCATTTTTCAGAATTATTTTGTTTGCGTTCAACAAGATTTTTCCTTTCTCCAAAACCAACGTGCTGTCAATGATGATGCTTGCGGCAGTACCTTTCAATTCAAGGTTGCCTTGGTTCTGCATTTCAGTAACCTTAATCGTCCCGTGATTGACGATTACAGTATTACTGTCATTAACGACAGTCGTATTGGTTCCGGTAATTACACCTTTCCCGCCAATGTAAATTTTAGCCCCTTGATTATTCCAGTATGTCTGCGAGTGAATTGGAGAGCTTTGGATTAGCAGTATAATTGCGATAAGCGGAAGAAAAGAACTTCCGGTTAAGTTGGTTATCTTTTTCATGGTTGAAAAGTTTTTGGGTTAACCGGTTCATTACGAAAGTAAAAAACCGTTTGTCGTTTTTCTGTCTTATGGTTCAAAAAAAGTTTTGCACACATCGGATGAACAGCTAATGTTTCATTATTCCGATACCGTTCGGTTTGGAGGCGTGTGCAGATTTTGCTCTTTTGACTTTGCCTCCGTTGGCATTGAGTGTTTGCAGGCAAAGGCAAATGTGCAAAATGAGCGTCAGCCATAAAATTGTTTTTAAAAAATGCGCGTGGGCAAAAAATTTTTAAAACCGCAGCGTTGGTTTGAGCGTTGCCGGAATGGTCGCCCGTATCTGTGTCAAACGGTCGCCCGCTTGTCCGCATGTTCCCATTGGGAATAGTTACTGCCGTTGTTTCAAAGGTTTTCGCCAATCGGGTCAGGCAAAGGAATCTCACCCCCACCTTCCCACAGAACCGTGCGTGAAAGTCTCCCTTCACACGGCTCTTCATGTTGTTAAGTCACACGAAAATATTATTTCTTATGGACATGCCAATTGCCAGTGTGCGA
>JBGTCY010000056.1:0-13931 GCA_041748615.1 Chitinophagales bacterium | reverse complement strand
CGATGGACGAAGAAAAACAACCAAACATTCTATGGATACAAGAACCATATCAAAGCAGATGCGGGCAGCAAATTCATTGACGATTACACGGTGACAGCCGCCAATGTTCATGACTCGCAAGGATTAGAGCAACTGCTGGACGAAAAAGACAAGGGACAGCGGCTGTATGCCGACAGCGCCTATACGGGAGAAGAAATTGAAGGGTTGGTTGAGGAAGCAAAGATGATCAACCAAATCAATGAGAAGGGCTACCGCAACAATCCGCTCACGAAAACTCAAAAGAAAAACAACAGGAAAAAATCAAAAGTGCGTGCAAGAGTAGAACACATTTTCGGGTTTATGGAAAACACGATGAAGGGATCTATGATCCGCACCATCGGCATAGCGAGAGCAAAGGTGAATATCGGGATAACGAACCTGACCTACAATATCTGCCGGGCAGTTCAATTGAAGATCAAAATGTACGCGATGGGATAAGTGTGTCCGGTCGCAAAAAAAGAGATGAAAAAATGAGTAAAAGCATAAAAATCGAAAGAAAAAACCGGAAGTTCCAGCCGCTTTTAGCTCAAAAATGAAGTCAGATAGCGATTATTCATCTATGAACAAAGGCAAAGTGTTTTGAAATTGATTTTTAGAACTGCCCTTAAACAAATTCCAAAATAATCTCCTCACGCTGAACGACCGCATTCTCGAATTTGACGGCAGCCTGAAACCTTTCAGCAAACGGATGGGAAAATTAATCAAGGATTATAATCATTTAATTGAAATGGATGATGAGCAGGAACATTCTCCCCTGCAACAGTTGCGCGACTTGGTCATCACCTACTTTCATGACTCCCGGATGGCAACCGACTACGCCTCCTTTGATGATGAAATGGAAAGCGCGACTAACGTGTTTAATTATCATTACCACGCCAACGCTGAAATGCTGCACACCTGCAACGAATTCATCAGCGAACAAAACCTGCTCATCACCGAAATCTCAGGCTTCTACCGCCTCTGGAATGAATTCGGCAAGCGGATTATTCTGCTGGAAAAACTGCTCGGTTCGGAGGATTCTTTTCCGGGGTTTAGTGTGAATTAGGGGAGGGAGTTTAAGGTTTGGGGATTAAGGTTTAAAGTTGATAAGGCTTGACACTTTAAACATTAGATATTAGACTTTAAACTACCGCAGCGCATAAGCAGGCTTTCACTCAATGCAATCGCCTCAATGCTTGCGCGAGCACCGGAAAGGGACGGGGGACGAGGGTCGGGTGACGAGGGGCGAGTCAGGCGGTCATCCTGAGCCTGTCGAAGGATGGCGCGGGCAAACGTGGGAAGCGCACAAGCAGGCTTTCGCTCTATGCAATCGCCTCAATGCTTGCGCGAGTACTGTGGGACGAGCCGAGCAGTCATCCTGAGCCTGTCGAAGGATGGCGCGGGCAACCCGCCTCGCCATGCTCGATGAACTCAGCATGACAGCCCGCCCACCTCAATGCTTGCGCCAGCACCGTGGTCTGTTGACCGTGGACTATGGACTAAACATTAAACTCCCTTCCCCGCGCGGAGGTAAGAAACGCGGGACGAGCAACGCTACGAATGCGAACCACGGCATGAACGTACAGCGCAAGCGCCAGAAATTATGTTTTCAAAGGATTGGAACTATTCCAGTGTGTTAGTGTTATTTTTGCTGTTATCAAATTACACAACCATTAAAAAAAACTGAATTATGGCTTTTGAAATTACTGACGCCAACTTTGAAACGGAAGTGCTCAACTCCGGAAAGGTATCGCTGATTGACTTTTGGGCGGAATGGTGCGGACCCTGCCGTGCAATCGGTCCGATTGTGGAAGAACTGTCGAAGGAATATGAAGGAAAAGCGATTATCGGAAAAGTGAATGTGGATGAAAATCCGGATGTGACGACCAAGTATGGCATCCGCAACATCCCGACTATTCTTTTCCTGAAAAATGGCGAAATCGTTGACAAACAGGTGGGCGCTGCTCCCAAAAGCGTGTTGGAAGAAAAGCTGAAAGCGCACCTTTAATCATTCATCCGGGAAAAGCGCGGTGTGTTCATCGCGCTTTTTTTCTGTAATGAAACTCCGGTTTATTCGTTTGAACTGCAAAATATTTTCTTATCAGCGCCATTCAAAAATTAGAAGACCTTCACCGGTTAGACAACCTTGAATTTATCGCCCGGCAGGCGGTGGAAGGTTTTATTATTGGCTTGCACAAAAGTCCGTATCATGGTTTTTCGGTGGAGTTTGCCGAACACCGGCTCTACAATTCAGGCGAGTCGGTGAAAGATATTGACTGGAAAGTTTACGCGCGCAGCGATAAACTCTTCGTGAAAAAATTTGAGGAAGAAACCAACCTTCGCTGCCAGTTGGTGATTGACGCTTCCTCTTCCATGTATTATCCGAAGGACGCGCAAAACAACAAAATCCGGTTTTCGATTGTCTGTGCCGCGGCCTTGATGTACCTGATGAAAAAGCAAAGGGACGCGGTGGGTCTCTCAATTTTTTCGGAGCAGTTGGATGTGCATACCAAATCGCGTTCAACGCAGGTGCATCATAAATTGTTGACCACACATCTTGAGCAACTGTTAGCCGTTACCGCTCAAAACAAAAAAACCGCAGCCGCGAAATATCTGCATCAGATTGCCGACAATATTCCAAAGCGTTCGCTGGTGGTCATCTTCAGCGATATGTTTGACAACATGGAAGACAGCGCGGAGTTATTTTCGGCATTGCAGCATTTGAAATATGCGCGGCATGAAGTCATCCTGTTTCATGTGACGGACAAAAAAAGCGAGCTGGATTTTGAATTTGAAAACCGTCCGTATGTTTTCGTTGATTTGGAAACGGGTGAAAAAATAAAACTCCGCGCGAATGATGTGCGCGAACATTACACGAAACAAGCTCGTGAATATAAAAAAGAACTGATGCTCAAATGCGGGCAATACAAAATTGATTTCGTGGAAGCGGATATCGCGGAAAATTTTATGCAGGTGCTGGTGCCTTATCTTACAAAAAGGGCGAAGATGTTGTAGGAAATGTTTCATCCTAATTTCAGTAAGTAATATTTTTAAATTAACATCCCCAATTTGTACTTACTGCAATCAGATATTAGATTTTAGATGTTAGACATCATTGGTAAGTTTTGGAAATTTGCCAAAAAAAATTAACGGTGTTTTTTTGAAAATACTCAACCTGTTTTAAAACCAGTGGAACTCAACTTCAAATCTTTCGGCTCCGGAACCCCGGTTGTGATTTTACACGGACTGTTTGGTTCATTGGATAACTGGCAGACATTCGCAAGAAAATTGTCATCTGATTATTTGGTCTATTCATTGGATTTGCGCAATCATGGTAAATCGCCTCACAGCGAGACGCATACTTATGAAGCAATGGCAAATGATGTGGCGGATTTTTTTGATGTTCAAAAAATAGATAAGGCACATGTCATCGGTCACTCAATGGGCGGAAAAGCGGCTATGCAATTCGCGCTGCTTCATCCTGAAAAAATTTTACAGCTCATCGTAGTGGATATTGCACCCCGCGCTTATGAACGCGGGCATGACGGAATTTTTGAAGCATTGATGGAAATGGATTTTTCGGGAATTACAAAAAGGGAAGACGCGGATGCGCAATTAGCCGGAAAAATTCAGAATCCCGCAGTTAGGCAGTTCCTGTTAAAAAATCTTGAGCGGCAGGATGACGGCAGTTTTCAATGGAAAATGAACCTGCCCGTTTTGTTTGAAAATTATGACCACATTAATTCCGCCATTCAATCAACACAGCCCGTTGAAGTGCCGCTGACAGTCATCAGAGGCGGCAGGTCTGATTATGTGCAGGACAGTGATGAGCAATCCTTCAAAGCTATTTTCCCTTCAACAAATATCATCACAATTCAAAGCGCTGGACATTGGGTACACGCGGAAGAGCCTGAAGAATTTTTCAATGCAGTGAATGAAGTCATTGCTGAAAAATGACATTGTATTGACAAACCTTCTCATTAAACCGAGAGTAGTCGAATTTTCGAAGAAAAGAGACGTACTCTCGGTTAATGCCGGACGTTTTACAATTTCATTTTTAGAAAACCTTAATTGTTTCGGCATATCTTCGCCCAAAATTTATTCGGATGAAAAATGGATTTGCGCTCTTAGGAATTGTACTATTTTTTTTTATTTCCTGTAATACCGGACAGGAAAATCAAACAACCGGTGAATCAAATGTACCTGCCGCTGAAACAGACACACTTCGCTACCCGGAAGAAATTCACTTGCGGAATATCCGGCAACTTACTTTCGGTGGCGATAACGCGGAGGCTTATTTCAGTTTTGCGGGAGACAAGCTCGTTTTTCAGAGGACAGGAGAAGTTTACGGATTATCCTGCGACCAGATTTTTTATATGACAATTCCTTCGGAAACATCATCAGAGCCTAAAACTGAAATGATGTTGAGTACGGGCAGAGGACGCACCACCTGTAGTTATTTCATGCCGGGTGATACTCAGATTTTATACGCTTCCACACATTTGTCCGGAGATGAATGTTCTGAAAATCCCTACATGAAAGACATCAAGGCTTACGCGTGGCCCATCTTTGACAGCTATGAAATTTTTGTCGCTGACCTCAATGGCAACATTGTCCATCAGTTGACCAATAATCATTACTATGACGCGGAAGCAACCGTGTCGCCAAAGGGCGATAAAATCGTTTTCACCTCCAATCGCACCGGTGATTTGGAATTGTTCACCATGAATATAGACGGCAGCGAGGTCACTCAAATTACGGATGGGTTGGGCTATGACGGAGGCGCGTTTTTCTCGCCTGACGGCAGCAAGATTGTCTTCAGGGCATCTCGTCCGAAAACGGAAGAGGAGCAGCAGCAATACAAAGACTTATTGCAAAAGGGATTAGTGACGCCTTCCGAAATGGAAATATTTGTCTGCAATGTTGACGGCAGTGATTTGAGGCAGGTGACAAACCTGGGAAACGCCAACTGGGCGCCTTTTTTCCATCCGTCCGGTGAGAAAATTATTTTCTGCTCCAACCACGCATCGGAGCGCGGGTTTCCATTTCATCTGTACATGATAAACCTTGACGGCACAGGATTGAAACAAATCACTTTCGACCGTCAGTTCGATTCTTTCCCGATGTTTTCACCTGACGGAAAATATTTGGTGTTTAGTTCTAACAGAAATAACGGAGACACCCGCGACACCAACATTTTCATCGCGGAGTGGGTGGATTGAAATTTTAATCCCTGCATTCATCCTGTTGCCTGCTGAGATTCAAGCCCTTTTTCTTTGAATCTTTTGAAAAATTCGTTTTATCCCGAAAGAAATAAAAAAACGAACTGAGTTCGGGATATACCATCGGGGAAAGTTTATCAAAGTATGAAAAACTGTTTACCGATGGTATAGCTAAATTTGAATACGAAACAGCGATTATGCACTATCATTCCTTAGGAAAATTTCCGCACAAGCGACACACGCAATTCAGAAAACCGGATGGCTCCTTGTATTCCGAACAACTGATTTCCACCGAAGGTTTTTCAGACATTTATTCATTGGTTTATCATGTGCATCCGCCCACGCTGGTCGGGCAGGTGGATGAGGCGTTTTCCGTTCAGCCGGAAATCGCTTTTGAACATAATATGCAGCACCGCGCTTTTGAAGGATTCGGTGTGAAGCCGGAAAAAGATTACCTCGAAAGCCGGAAAGCGGTGCTTGTAAATAATGACTGTCATCTTTCGCTGGCTGCGCCTCAGGAATCTTTCAATAAATCTTTTTATAAAAATTCATCTGCGGATGAACTCATCTTCATTCATGAAGGTTCGGGAACGCTCAAATCGCTTTACGGCAGTTTGAAGTTCGGCTATGGCGATTACATCGTTATTCCGCGCGGCACGATTTATCAGATTCAATTTGATAATTCGAAAAACCGTTTATTCATCGTGGAGTCTTTCAGTCCGATTCGCACGCCCAGAAATTACCGCAACAAGTTCGGGCAACTGCTGGAACACGCGCCATTCTGCGAGCGCGACATCCGCAAGCCGGAAAATCTCGAAACGCATGACGAGCGTGGTGATTTTGTCGTCTATATCAAAAAGGACGGTCTGATTTATCCGTATCATTATCAAACACATCCCTTTGATGTCATCGGGTGGGATGGTTTTCATTATCCTTACGTTTTTTCGATTCATGATTTTGAGCCTATCACCGGGCGCGTGCATCAGCCGCCACCGGTGCATCAGACATTCGAGGCGCACAATTTTGTGATTTGTTCTTTTTGTCCGCGCTTGTATGATTATCATCCGCAGTCAATTCCCGCACCCTATAACCACAGCAACGTGGATTCCGATGAAGTGCTGTATTATGTGGATGGCGATTTCATGAGCCGCAAACACGTCACGCGCGGCATGATTACCCTGCATCCTATCGGTATTCCGCACGGACCGCATCCGGGAACGGTGGAAAAAAGTATTGGCGCGAAGGAAACGAAAGAACTTGCAGTGATGGTGGATACTTTCAAGCCGTTGAAATTGACAAAAGTCGCGCTTGAAATCGAGCAACAGGATTATTACAGAAGCTGGTTAACTGAATAAAACCGGGCAGTTCTAAAAATTGCTCTTTTTGATAGCCTCATCCCTTGCCTTCTCCGAGGAGAAGATGAATGAGGTAATTTTTAGAACTGACCAACTGAAATTTTAATTCCGAAACAAAACATCAAAACTGAATTCCCATGTTACAAACAACAGAAAAATCCACCGCCTCGCCTGCCGCAAACAGTGAAGATTTTCTCCCCATCAACGGTACCGATTATGTAGAGTTTTATGTCGGCAACGCCAAGCAATCCGCTTTTTTCTATTCGCAGGCTTTTGGTTTTGAACCGGTCGCTTACGCGGGTCTGGAAACCGGCAACAAGGAAAAAGCATCGTATGTTCTGCGCCAGGAAAAAATTACGTTAGTGCTGACAACCGCGTTGCATCCTGACAGCGAAATCGCCCGTCATCAGCAACAACATGGCGATGGCGTGAAAGTCGTAGCACTTTGGGTGGACGATGCTAAAAAGTCTTATGAAGAAACGATGAAGCGTGGTGCGATTTCTTGTTTGGAGCCAACCATTGAAAAAGATGAACACGGTGAAGTGGTGCGGTCCGGCATCAAAACTTATGGCGACACGGTGCATCTGTTTGTGGAAAGGAAAAATTACAAAGGTGTTTTCTTACCCGGCTATCAACGCTGGAAAGCGTCTTACAAAACACAATCGGTCGGCTTGAAATTCATTGATCACATGGTCGGGAATGTGGAGCTTGGAAAAATGAACCAATGGGTGGATTTTTATAAAAATGTGATGGGGTTCCGTCAATTGGTATCCTTTGATGATAAGGATATTTCCACCGAATACACCGCGCTGATGAGTAAAGTGATGGCAAACGGAAATGACCGCATCAAATTCCCGATTAACGAGCCGGCAGCCGGCAGAAAAAAATCGCAGATTGAAGAGTACCTCGATTTTTATCATGGCGCGGGCGTTCAGCATATCGCGGTGGCAACGGATGATATTCTAACTACAGTTGGAGAATTACGCACGAGAGGTGTTGAGTTTCTGTATGTACCCGATACATATTATGATACGGTGTTAGACAGATGCGGGAAGATTGATGAAGACATCCTCTCGCTGAAAAAACTGAATATCCTCATTGACCGCGATGATGAAGGTTATCTGTTGCAAATTTTCACAAAACCCGTTGAAGACCGCCCGACTTTATTTTATGAAATCATTCAACGTAAAGGAGCGAAATCATTTGGAAAAGGAAACTTCAAGGCATTGTTCGAATCTATTGAACGGGAGCAGGAACTGAGGGGGACGTTGTGATTTTTTAAACCATTAAGAAGTTAAGAAGCATAAAGGGTGTATTTCATAATCATCTTAATTCCTTCATGGTTATTTTTTTTAAATCATTAAGAAGTTAAGGGACATTAAGAGGATGATTTTTTACTCATCCGGGAGCGCTCTGAAATATTCATTTACAAATGGCTTGAGTGATTTTGTAATATTATCAGTAAAAAAATTGATTAATAATCCCTGTGGTTTTTTAAGCAGTTTCATATAAGTCAAAAGTTGAGCCTCATGAACAGGCAAGATATTTTCTATTGCTTTTAACTCAACTACGATGGTACCATTTACCAATAAATCAAGCATTAGTTCGGTATCAATCATCATATTTTCATAAATAACCGGAACGATAACCTGTTGCTCTACTTTAATATCCTTGATTCAACAATTCGTATTTCAGACATTTTTCATAAACACTTTCCAATAAACCCGGACCGAGCGCTTTGTGAACCTTGATTGCGCATCCTGTGATTTCGTATGATAATTGAGTGACTGCCTTTTTATTCATGGTTACTTTTTTTAAACCATTAATAAGTTAAGAAACATTAAGGCTGCTTCTTAATTGCCTTAATTCCTTAATGGTTAAATTTTTTTAAACCATTAAGAAGTTTAAGAATTCACCACCTCAGCGGCTTTATCCGTTTTCTTCACCAGACCGCTCAGCACTTTGCCGGGACCGGCTTCAGTAAAAGATATAGCTCCGTCAGCAATCATGTTTCGAATAGTTTGTGTCCACAACACCGGAGCGGTGAGTTGACGAATTAAGTTTTCACGAATGACATCCGGAATATCATGCGCCTTCGCATCTACATTCTGATACACCGGACAAACAGGCGTCTTCAATTTAACCTGCAAAATAGCGGATTCTAATTTTTTCCTTGCCGGTTCCATATAGGGAGAATGAAACGCGCCCGCCACTTTTAAGGGAACTACCATCCGCGCGCCTGCCGATTTCAGTTTTTCCGAAGCAAGCTGTACTCCCTCCACCGAACCGGAAATCACCAACTGTCCCGGGCAATTATAGTTTGCCGGTACTACCTGCGCAATCTCCGTGCAGATTTTTTCCACGGCTGCATCATCCAGCCCGACCACGGCTGCCATCGTTGAAGGCGTTGCATCACAGGCTTCCTGCATCGCCAACGCCCGCTGGCGCACTAACATCAATCCATCTTCGAATGTCAGCGCACCGGCTGCTACTAATGCTGAAAATTCACCCAGCGAATGACCGGCTGCCATCCCCGGTTGAAAATTTTCTCCCATTGTTTTCACCACCGCGATGGAGTGTAAAAATATGGCAGGCTGTGTGACTGCCGTTTCGCGGAGTTGTTCTTCTGTTCCGTTGAACATCACTTCGGTGATACGGAATCCTAATAAATCATTCGCATGTTCCAGCAAGTCTTTTACAGCGGCATGTTGTTCATACAAATCTTTCGCCATGCCGGTAAATTGACTGCCCTGTCCGGGAAAAAGATATGCCCGCATGATTTAATGTAATTTTTTAAAATAAAAATGATTCACACACATGTACTTCAAACTAATTAAACTTCGAAGCAATCAAATCAATAAATTCATTTCTGGTCGCCTGTTTTTCGAATTCACCCACGAAGGCTGAAGTAGTGGTTACGGAATTTTGCTTTTGCACCCCGCGCATCATCATGCAGAGGTGGCGCGCCTCAATCACCACCGCTACACCCAGCGGGTGCAGCGTTTCCTGGATGCAGTTGCGGATTTGCGTGGTCAGGCGTTCCTGCACCTGCAGCCTGCGGGAGTAAATATCCACTACGCGGGCGATTTTGCTCAGACCCACGATTTTTCCGTCAGGAATATACGCGACATGCGCTCTGCCGAAAAACGGCAGCATGTGATGTTCACACATGGAATAAAGTTCAATATCTTTCACAATCACCATCTCGCTGTGCGACTCGTCAAACAGCGCGGAGCGCAGCACCTCAAACGGGTCAGTATCATACCCCTGCGTGAGAAACTGCATCGCTTTCGAAACGCGTTCCGGTGTTTTCACCAATCCGTCACGCTCCGGGTCTTCGCCCAATTTTTCAATGATGTCGCGATAATGATCGCTGATGATTTTTGTTTTTTCCGCAGGGAAAAGACTTTCCTGCCGGTAATTAATTTCAAAATCATCCTGTTCATCGTGTAAGTTGCTCATAAAAAATATTTAATACTCAAACAAAACGCCAGCGCGGATGTTCAGCCAAAAAAATTATTCGCCATAATATTCACACCAGATAGTATCCGTTTCTTTCAGCTTGATGCAATGCAGTTGACAGCCACGAATGTGCGGCTCTAATTGTTTCCAGATTTCCTTCACTAAAATTTCCGTTGAACTGAATTTCCCCTCCATGAACGGCACATCAAGATTCAGGTTTTTATGGTCTAATTTTTCCACCACCTGCTCTTGAATCACTTTGCTCAAATCTTTCGCGTTCATGATGAAACCCGTGTCGGGGTCAGGCTCGCCCTTCACCGTCACAAACAAATCATAATTATGCCCATGCCAGTTTTTGTTGGCGCACTTTCCAAACACTTCGCTGTTTTTTTCTTCCGACCAATCATCCCGACTCAGGCGATGTGCCGCGTTGAAATGCTCCTTGCGCGTCAGGTAAACCATGTAATAAAAATTTTCCGCAAATATAGCATTGCAAAAACAAGGATTCCGCGACAAGGGACAAGGGAGCTGGCGCGGCACAGCATATCAAAATGCAAATAAAAAATAAGTATTGGCGCTTGCTTCGTACGACTATGCCTTTCTTTGATTCGCAGTGTCCCGCGATGTTTGCATCTTACCGCGGGAAAAAATTTGTACCGAATTACCATTTACATCACTTATCCCTCCCTTTCATTCCGTCACACTCACTATCAATTTCCGCCTGCCGCCCCGGTTGCGGAATTCGCAAAGGTAAATCCCCTGCCAGGTACCGAGCGCTAACCTGCCTTCCACAATGGGAATTGTAACTGATGAACCGACCAATGTCGCTTTAAGATGCGCGGGCATGTCATCGCTACCTTCATCGGTATGACGGTAATAGGGTTCGTTTTCGCGCACCAAATGATTGAAAGCGCTTTCAAAATCCATCAGAACGGTGGGGTCGGCATTTTCGTTGATGGTCAGCCCGGCTGAAGTGTGGCGGATGAACACCGTTAATATACCGCTGTCAGGCAGCCGCCCGGTACATGCTAAGATTTTATCGGTGATAAGGTGAAAACCCCTTTTGTATTCGGGTAAAATGAGAGGATAATGTTTAACCATAGTTCAACTAATTTTGAATGTCAACTGACAACGTGAATCGAACTTCCACTGACAACGGCACTGCCGCTGAAAAAGAGCAACCTCCGAAAAAAAGAATCCGCCTTAGCGACCTGAAAAAAACGTGGGCGATTTTCCGCTTCGCGCTGCCTTACCGAAATTACTTCATTGCCGGAATGATTTTTCTGCTGCTGTCAAGCGTCACCGTGCTGGCGTTTCCCTACGTCACCGGTAAATTAGTGGATGCCGCCACCGGCAACGTGGATTGGTTTGACCGCGACATTAATTTCATCGCTCTGCTGCTCATGGGGGTGTTGCTGCTGCAAGGTATTTTTTCCTATTGGCGCGTGATGCTTTTCGCTTATGTGAGTGAATACGCCATGGCGGACATCCGCAAAGAATTATACGCGCGCATCATCTCAATGCCCATGACTTTTTTTGAACAAAGGCGCGTGGGCGAGTTGGTGAGCCGCATCACCTCTGATGTTACACAACTGCAAGACACGCTTTCTCTCACGCTTGCTGAGTTTTTCCGGCAAGTGGCGACATTAATCGTGGGCATCGCGGTCATTTTCATCACTTCGCCCAAACTGTCGCTGCTGATGATTGCCACTTACCCTTTCCTGATTCTGCTGGCGATTATTTTCGGAAGGCACATCCGCAAACTTTCCAAAAAAACACAGGACGCACTCGCGGATGCCAACGTGGTGGTGGAAGAAACTTTTCAGTCCGTGAACATCGTGAAGGCGTTTACCAACGAATTTTTTGAAAGCAGCCGGTTCAACCGCGCCATTGGTTCGGTGGTTGACTTCGCGATAAAAGCCGCCAGATACAGGGCTGCATTCATTTCGTTTATCATCCTGGGATTGTTTGGCGGCATTGTGCTTGTGTTGTGGTATGGCGCGCAACTCGTTTACGCGGGCGAGATGACCATTGGCGGGCTGACATCATTTGTGCTTTACACCATGTTCATCGGAGGCGCGGTGGGTGGCATGGGGGAAGTGTATAGCAAAATTCAAAAAACGATAGGCGCGTCCGAAAGAATCCAGGAGATTTTATCGGACCACCCGGAAAACATCAGAGGGCAAGAAAAAAGCAATGTGAAACTCGAAGGACACATCCGGTATGAACAGATTTCGTTTGCCTATCCCACAAGGAGCGATGTACCTGTGCTGAAGCAAATCAGCTTCTCGCTCGGCAAAGGCGAACGGGTGGCATTGGTCGGTCCGAGTGGCGCGGGAAAATCCACCATCGTTCAGTTGCTCGCTGGATTTCATCAACCCAATGACGGACAAATTTATTTGGACAAAAAGCCACAGCCCGACTATTCGCTCAGCGACTTGCGGGGCAACATCGGCATTGTACCGCAGGAGGTACTGCTTTTCGGGGGTACGATTCGTGAAAACATTGCTTACGGAAAAACATCAGCAAGCGAAACGGAAATCATAGCTGCTGCCGAAAAAGCCAACGCGATGGAATTTATCAGCACCTTCCCTCAGGGCATGGACACCGTGGTGGGCGAACGGGGCGTGAAACTTTCCGGTGGACAAAAACAACGCATCGCCATCGCCCGAGCGATTTTGAAAGACCCTTCAATTTTGGTCTTGGATGAAGCAACCAGTTCGCTCGACTCCGCATCTGAAGCGCTGGTACAGCAGGCGCTCGATGTACTGATGAAAGGGCGCACGAGCATCATCATCGCGCACCGGCTCTCCACCATCCGCAAGGCGGACAGAATTTTAGTATTGAATAAAGGAGAAATCATCGAATCGGGAAATCATGAAACCCTCATGAAGAATGAAAACGGTTTGTACCGCCACTTGGTGATGCTGCAATTCAGTGATGCAGCTTTTGAGATGAATTGAAGGACTCCTCCGATTCATGCAACGAGGCGTTGCCATAGATGGCGATGCTCAACAGGAAAGTCATGAATACCACCGTTATCCAGAATTTTTTCTCCGCCCAGCATTTTTTTCCTTTTTCGCTTACAATCGTAATCAAATGCAACAGGAAAAAAGTCACCAATAAAAACACACCCGCCATTGATTCAGCCCTCGTTTAATGTAACTACGTGCTGGGAGGGAATTAGTTGCAGGAAAATTGGGAACATGTGACATGATGCAACTCACAAATAAAATTTTAAAAAATGAACAGCTTTATAAATGTCTCATTTAACTCTTTGTAAATGTTTCAATGCCAAACAAACAATATTCAAAGTTCAATGAGAAACAAATATTGAATATTACTATTGAATAACTATTTTTTTGGCTAACCCGTCCCTCGACACCCGTCCCTCGTCCCTTATTAATTCGACCAGGCAGCTTCCGGCAAGACAGCGATGATAATCAGTTTTGTTTCATAGCGCCATGCCTTGATATCGAAAGATGCGCTTCTCCTGAAATGCCAGCGAACGTTATCATTAGGTTTGCCGAGCAGACTGTTGATTTCATCGTCCATTACTTTTTCGTTCCGGTAGTCGAGCACGATTTCATAAAATGGCGCTTTGCCGCCCACATCAAAATAATACGTCACTTCTGTGTATTTACCTCTTTTTCTTTGCTCCACATATTCAGTCACGAACACCATCGGGTCGTCTAATTCTTTTCTGTTCACTTTTTTCACTTTTCTGAATTCCTTCAGCGACATGCCGAAATAAATTTTTTTGAATTCCTTCGGCAAAAATCCTTTGGTATCCTGTGGCGTTTGAGCCTGAGAAAAAGTGAAGGAGACTAACAGAAGAATACCGCACCATAACATCGAACTCATATAATCGCGA
>JBGTCY010000055.1:0-12664 GCA_041748615.1 Chitinophagales bacterium | reverse complement strand
TTTTAAAGTCGGTTCCTCTTTTCCTGGGTTTCCTTTTCAGATTTCGCTCGCCTTTGTTGCTCCTGGATATCTCCATTTCATCGCACTCTACCACCGCACCTAATTTTTCAGGTTCATGGGAGACTAACACGCTTAATATTTTATGCCGCCAGTCAAAACTGGTTTGGATACTAATCCCTACTTCTTTAGCCGTCTTTTTAATGCTCATCCCCTGTTGCATGCATTGCAGGTAATGTTGCCATTTCTCTTTTTTCTTGATGTCCCATAATGGCGTACCGGTAGTTTCGCTGTACCATTTGCTACAGTCCTTACATTGATACATTTGTACGCCTTTCTGTTTACCGCGCTTGTAAATATTTGAACTGTTGCAATGAGGACATTCTTTTCTGTGAGAAGATTCGCCTCTCTCTTTCTGCACCTCCTTTAAAACAGGAGTTGTTCCTTCGTTCATCAATAAAAGCTGAGATAAAACGGCTTGCCGGTCGGCTGAATCCATCTGCCCAAACTGCTCTATGATTGTTTTGTGGTTTAGCATGTAGCAAAATTAAATATTATTGCTGATTTATTTAGAACTAAGCCGATTAGAAAAATATTGATAATTTGTTTCAATGGAGGATAAAATGGGTAATTTTTAACAGGAACAACAATCACCAAAATGGTTAATCTCTTTATCCAATTAAAAAAAGACACTGGATGGATGGGATCTTCTCCCAAATTCAGTCTCTAAGCCCCCTTTTAATTATTTTAAAGCATAATGCGGGTTAATGTAGAACCACTCATGGATGGGTCGCCATCAACCATGCCTTCCAGCAAATCCCAAAAATCATCCGCTGCATCCTGAGCATGAACCGGAATAATCAAACTAAAAGAGATGAGTAATAAAAGCAGGTTTTCATAGCGGAGTTTTAAAAATGATTGCGAGAATAAGGATTGACAATCTGATTCTTCAGAATCATTTCACAATTTTTTCCACAACTTTTTGGATACTGTTTTTTAAATCGGCATTCAACTCGTTTTTCACAACATGCTTTTGATTCACTTCTATTTCGATTCCCAAATAGTTTTTCCGGAATTTTTTTCTGAGAAAGGTGGTAAATCCATCCGCTGTGCCGCGATAGGGGTAGTTAAACCTGACGTTGATTTCCGGATTCACCGCCAGCAGTTCATCTCGTAATTGTCCGCAAAAAACTTTCTCAGGTTTTCTGGAAGGGTCATATAAAATTCCAAAATCGTTCTTGCGAATATTATGATTTAATTGCGGGGTGAATGTGTGAACGGAAAGATGAATGACATTGTAATCCTGCTGAATGAATTTCGTGATTATTTTTTCTACTTCATTTCTGTAAGGAAAATAATAGTGTTCCAAAAGTGCTTTTTTTATTTCAGGTTTGAGCTTCTTGGAATAATCTGAAAACAAACGGGGATGATGCAGGGAGCGGTTCAACTCCACCAGCAACCTGCTCACCGTGGCTGCTTTTGAAAAATCGGCAAGTGGAACTAATGCTTGAAAAAGACTCAATGCTCCCGGGTCATAACCTTTGTGAGATTGAAGTTCGCGCAAAGCCCCAATAAAAAAGTGTTTATACGCGGATGGTATTTCATTGCCTCCGTGTTCACAAGTCAAAATCAAACGTGATTTTTTCATTCAAATAATTCATTTTTTTGAAGGCAAAAAGCAAGCTGCCTGTAAACATCGAGAATGTTTTCTTTTCTGAAATCCTGATTTAACTGATTCAGAATCCGCGTGGAGAGTGTTCCCCGGTTTAGCATGTGATTTATTGTCGCGGCATGTTCCCTGCTTAATTTATTTTCAACCGCTGAAAAAAGATGACGCCACAATTCACCTGCTTTCACAGCAGTATCTTTAATACCGAAAACGCGGAGATAATCTATATTTCTGAGCATCGTTTCTTCCGCGTCTGTTATCACGTATTTAAAAATTTCCAATAAATCATCTTCATGCCATGACTTCATCAATTCCAAATCACACCAGGTTTCATTGATTAAATTTTTGAGCGTCTCAATGATGAAAGCCGTCACCGCAACATCCGCAAGCGGACATTCCTGCACATCTATCACTCGAATTTCGATGGAGCCGCGACCAAACCGGGCAATTGCGCCACGCGAGTTCATGAATTCACTTTTTGTGATATTGTTTTTGTCAAGTGGCTGCATGTCTTTTTGAATGTTATTCAAAATGACTTGCGTGTAATCCTGTTGGCTGAAGACCGCTTCGGGAATGAGTTTGCCTGTGAGCGAAGGAATTTTTTCCTGGTTGTGTAAATAGGTTTTCATCCGCGCGTCTTTCAGCCCGGTGAATTTGCCGTCTAAGATGGGTGACGAAGCGCAAAGCGCTGGAATCACCGGAAGAATTACTCGAATGGCGGCATGTAGTTTTTCAAATTCCGTGTCGCCATGAAAGGGCAGGTTCAGGTGTGTGCTTTGCAGATTCGACCAGCCATGTCCGCGACAATCAAAGATGGAATTCATAAGCGCGTAAATCTCATTGTTCTCGTGTTGCCAGAGCATAGTTTCAGTAAACGGATTCATCAGCGGATGCGCGGCACCGGGCAACAGCATAGCATCGAATGCTTCCAACCGTTGATTGATTTCACGGATGTTTTCCGAAAAATGTTTTTCAAGATTGTTCAGCGATGCTGCCGGTTCGTTGGTCTTTAACTCGATCACATGATTGACCAATTCGTTGGACCAGGCAATGATACCGTTAGGTGCGTCACCGGAATAATCACCGGATTTTGTGAATAATAATTTATCGGCAACGGGTTTCACCGCGAGGGTTTGCCGGTCAACAATCATATATTCCAACTCAATTCCCGCCACTTCAAAAAGGCTGAAATATTTTTGTTCCATTTTTTTATGCTTCAAGTTTTTCTTCGATGCGGTCTCTGAGCGCGCGCATGATTTTCAGATACAATTTGTCTTTCAAAATCGCGTCTTCCACGCCAAAATCAATGTTCGGATTTTCATTCACTTCAATCACCAATGGTTTGCCGTTCATCTCTTTCACGTCAACGCCAAACAACCCGTTGCCGATTAAGGCGGTCGCTTTGAGCGACACTTCACTAATGGCGGCAGGCACTTTGTTCAGGGGAACGCATTCAAAGTCGCCTACCTTATCGCGCTCTTTTTGCGAAGCCCAGTTCAGAATTTGCCAATGACCTTTCGCCATGAAATATTTGCAGGCGTATAATATTTTTCCATCCAGCACACCGATGCGCCAGTCAAAGTCGGTGTAAGTATATTCCTGCGCAATCACCAGATCAGACTCTTCCAGGATTTCATCCAATAATTGATTTAACTCTTGGGGCGTATTCGCTTTTTTTACTTCGAGCGAAAAACTTGAATCGGGAAGTTTCAGTACACAGGGCAACCCGAGATTTCCAGCCACTGAATTTTTATTTTCATTGTGTACAATCATCGTTTTCGGACCTGGAATATTGTTATTTTCAAGCAACTCGGTCAGATAAACTTTATTACTGCAACGAAGAATCGCATCGGGAGCGTCAATCACGGCAAGCCCTTCAGATTGCGCGCGCCTGGCAAAGCGGTAAGTGTGATGATTGACATTGGTATTTTCCCGGATAAACAAGGCGTCAAACTCCGGAATACGGCCGAAATCATCCGGTGAAATCACCTCCACACTAAATCCTAATTCTTCTGCCGCCTGAATGAATTTCACGAGCGCTCTTTTATTGGAAGGAGGCGCTTTTTCCTCTTTATTAATCAAAATCGCGAGGTCATAATCAGTTTCCACATCCCGCGCGCGGTCATATCTTTTTTTACTAAAATATTCCCTGGCGACTTCTTTTACAAAAGGCAAATGTTCTTCTGGAATTTCATTCATGGAAATCGCGCGAATGCCTTGTAGCGTCCACTTTTTATTGAAATAAAACCTGGCATGAAGAAAGGGTGCCTGGAAAAGACGATGCAACTCCTGGCTGATTTTCAAATGTTGTTTGGCCACATTTTGTCCGAAATAAATGCTCAGGTCAAATTCATTCGACTTGATGCGGTGTAAACTTTTTTGAATCAATTCATCCAGGTCTTCAGAAACAATCCGCATCAACGCGGGAGCACGCAGATCGAGGATGTTTTTTACATCAGGAATCGGTTTATGCCCGCGCGCTTCCGCCAGCAGTGAAACATAATACCCTCTTGACTGATAGGTGTATCGGGTTGATAAATTAAAAACCCGGACATTTTTAAGACTCGCCAATGAGCGGTTTGTCAGGTATTCTTTGGATGAAATTACTTCCACATCTTTAATGCCGAGATTCCACTGAGCGGGATTGCTGACGACTATAATTTTCTTCACAAATTAAATTTTGGGTGAAACAATTAGCAAGTTGGCGTCATAGGTGACGATGCCCAACAAAATGGCATTGATGAAACGGGTTTTACTCACTTCATAAATATGATCATTAGAAAAAGGGTTTTGTTTGTAAGGGTCTGCAACCATCACTTTTTTATCTTTAATCCCGCCTAACACCACAAAATGTCCTACGGGTTCGCCCTTGATGTCATCTAACTTAGTGCGGTCTTTATGATCAATAAACTCTCGTTTAGACTTGTATAAATACGTGGCGCTCAACCCCGCGAGCACGGGAATATTTTGTTGCAAAATAGAGGTCAGTAGTCCGTAAGTAAGATTATCAAATTTGATGATACCGCCCATTTTCAAGAAACGAATGTAGGCTTTGGTCGCCTCCGTAAATTTCTTTCCTTTTTTGTAGCGCAGTTGTTTTCTCAATTTTGCAATCAGTTCCGGAGGCTCAAGACCATCCCAACTCGGGTCGAAAATTTTTAGATTATAGGAATAAAGGGTTGCGTTAAAGCCGCGCTTCAGCGCATCAATCCCGAGATACACCGCCAGTGTACCGCCCTCTTCTAAAAAATGAATATCTCGGATGAGTTGAGCGAGTTCAATGTTGTAATTAAAATATTGATAAACCGCGTGAAGACTGGTCGGTCCGCAGGTTTGGTCATCCGGTTGTTCTAAAATGGTCAGTGTCAACATCAGGCGGAGTGAAAGTTAATCACAAAGAAAGATTTTCAGGGAGGGTGGATTTGTGGAATTTTAGATTTTTTCAATTTAGATTTTAGATTGATCTGACATCTAATGTTTAATATCAAAATCCCCCCTACAATCCGAACTCCATTCAACTTTTACCTACCTTCGAAAAAAAGATTAAACATGAATTACATCTACATCACCGGCACCAGCCGTGGAATCGGGAAAGCGATTGCGGAAGCGTTGCTTGCTGATAAAAACAATCTCGTGTTTGGAATATCCCGCGACAGCAGCCTTCAGGCGGAAAATTATTTTCACGAACATCTTGATTTGTCACAGGTCAGCAGTGTTGCTGATTTTGAATTTAAAAAACATAAAGACGCGAAAAAGATTGTACTCATTAATAATGCCGCAACGCTTGGAGAGATGAAACACATAGGCGCTCTGAATAACGAAACCATCATCCATGCCTTTAATGTAAACATCATCGCGCCAGCGTTGCTGATGAATCAATTTATTCATCGCTATCAGCAGGAGACCTGCGACCGGTTAATCATCAACCTGACTTCAGGCGCGGCTCAAAGTCCCTATGACGGGTGGTCGCTTTATTGTTCCGGAAAATCCGCCATTGACATGCTCAGCAAAGTCGGTGCGGTGGAACAGGAGATGAAAGGGAATCATGGCATTCGTTTGTTCGCGGTCGCACCGGGAGTGGTGAACACCGACATGCAAACCACCATCCGAAATACGGATGTCATCGGTTTCAGCCGGAAACAAAAGTTTATTGAGTTGCATACCGAAAATCAACTTTATGCACCGGAAGCGGTGGCGAAAGCATTTGTAAGAATCATTCAGGAACCGGAGAAAGTGAAGGAGGTCGTGAGTAGAATTAGTTTGTGAGATTTATAGATGATAGACTTCAGACAGTCGCACAGCACAAGCAGGCTTGCGTGAGTACCGGAGATGTTAGACTTTGCTTTAAACTTTAGACTTTAAAAACATCACGAGCCGAATATCTCTTTGAGTTTTGCTTCCAGCTCTTCGCCCCGCAAATTGCGGGCGATGATTTTTCCTTCCTTGTCTAAAAGATAAGTATTGGGAATAGAACTGACTTCATACATTTTCGCAACAGGACATTGCCAGCCCAGCAAATTGCTGCCGTGATGTTTCCATTTCAGATTATCCTGCTTAATCGCATCCACCCATTTCTGCATGTTCTGGTCTAAGGATACGCTATAGACTTCGAATCCTTTGCTTTTATATTTGTCATACAACCGCACCACATTCGGATTTTCAACCCGGCACGGACGGCACCATGAAGCCCAAAAATCAACCAACACTACTTTGCCCTTTGTTGCCGAAAGCGGCATCTCCTCCCCTTTCGGACTTTTTAATGAAAAGTCAGGCGCAACCCTGCCCGCAGCAAATTTGGTAACGGATTCTAATTTTTCTTTTAACTCAGCGACATAAGCGGAACCCGGCAATTGCTGGCTGACCTTTTCTACAAACTTGTCCAAGTATTCCGCGTTTTCTTCCGTGTTCAAAATACCTGCCGCGAACACCGCGAGGAGCGGATAATTTGTGGTATCAATAAACGTGCGCAGATAGTTCTGCGATTCCTGAAATTTAACCGCGTATTGCTGTTGAATGTTGAGCATATTTTGAATGTTGCCGGATGCTCTCGCCTGGTTGTATTGTTCTGTAAGCTGATTGATGGAAAGTTGATTTTCGCCAGCCGTAATGATGAAAGCCGCGCAAGCCTCCGATTCGGGAGCGCCAGAAACTTTGTAGCGGTAAATATCCTGAGCATCCGCGGTAAAATTGATGGTGCCGCCCTCCAACACCAACAGCCAATTCGCGTTTTGATTTACCCTGATCAGGTAAAGTCCTTTTTCATTCAACTTACCTTTCAGCGTAAAAGAACCTTCCGCGTCTGTTTGCGTTGCCGCGATTTGTTGCTGACGCTGCATGATGGAATATTTATCTAAGAAAATACTGGCGGAAGCGGCATTCGCGATTTTTCCATTAATCAAAAAATCACCATCGGCAAGCTGCTCATTCGTTGATTTCTTTTCATCTGAATTTGCGGTTTGCGTTTGTCCGTTTTGATTGTTGTCAGCGGTGTTGCAGGCGGCTAAAAAAACAAGCAAAATTGCACGGATTAAATATTTCATGTGATTATTTTTTATTCAATGATTCCAACAATAATTTTTCAGTCAACTGAGGGTCTAATTTTCCTTTTGACATTTTCATGATTTCTCCCATGAAAAAACCCGCCAATCCTTTTTTTCCATTCCGGTAGGCCTTCACTTTTTCAGGATGTTTTTCTATTGCTTTTAAAATAAAATCATCAATCATCGAAACATCCGACTGTTGCTCAAGGTTCAACGCGCGTGCTATCGTTTCAGCGGACACATCCTTTCTTTTTACCAGCTCTTCAAAAATTTCGGACGATGCTGCCGAATGACTAACCACTCCGTTTTTCACATGCAGGATGAGTTCCGCCAGCCTTTCAACTTCCACCGGAAACTCTGACATCTCCTTTTGCTCCCGGTTCAGATAGGCTTTCACTGTCGTCAGCATCCAATTGGATGAAGCCCGCCCGTCTCCTGTCTTTTGTGCAAGCTGGTCGAAATAAAGTGCCATTGATTTTTCTTCGGTTAAGATAAAAGCTTCTTTCGGGGCGAGACCATATTCATTTCTGAAACGCTTTCTGAAATTTCCTGGCAATTCACTCATTCTTTCTTTCGCATTTAAAATCCGGTTTTCACTAATAAAAACCGGGGGGAGGTCAGGCTCAGGAAAATAACGGTAATCATCAGCCGATTCTTTGCTCCGCATGGCAAAAGTAAGTCCTTTTTCAGCATCGAAACTGCGTGTATGGGGAACAATGCGGTTGCCGGATTTCAGTTCCTGTGCCTGCCGGTTGATTTCATATTCAATCGCTTTTTTCAAAAATCTCAGTGAATTCACATTTTTCACTTCCACTTTGGGGTTCAAAATTTTTTCACCTTTTTTTCTCAATGAAATATTCGCATCACACCGCATACTTCCCTCCTCCAGGTTTCCGTCACACACTTCCAGGAAACGCACCATGTTTCGCAATTCCGACAAAAATAAATAAGCGTCTTCGGGAGAATGAATGCAGGGTTCCGTCACAATTTCCACGAGAGGCGTGCCCGCCCGGTTAAGGTCAATCTGCGAATATTTTTTATCAAAATCATGAATGCTTTTTCCTGCATCCTCTTCAAGATGAATCCTGTTCAAAAATATTTTTTTGCCAGTGCCATCGGATTCAATCTCAATAAAACCACCCGAACAGACAGGTGTTTGAATCTGAGAAATCTGGTATCCTTTCGGCAAGTCAGGGTAGAAATAATTCTTTCGTTCAAAATACATTTTTCCGGCAATCTCACAGCCGCAAGCCAGCCCCAGCATCAACGCTTTATCCAAAACGGCTTCATTTAAAAACGGTAGTGTGCCGGGATGCCCCAGAGAAACGGGACTCACCAGCGTGTTGGGTTCATTGCCAAAATCATTCGGGTCGCTACAAAACAATTTACTCTTCGTGAGCAATCGCGCATGAACTTCCAATCCGATTACAGGCTCGTATTCATCAGTCATTATCAATAGTCGCTAAATTGAATTGCAAATAAAAGGCATTTTCATCAAGGGACGAGGGTCGAGGGACGGGGGTCGTGGGACGGAAAGTACTCCTCGCGCAAGCTTTGAGGCGAATGCTTTGAGCGAAAGCCTGCTTGTGCGGTGTCCATGCATTGATTATTGTTTATTGGCAATTCTTAATCACTTGTCCCTTGCCCCCTGTCCCTTCCAATACTTACAGCTTCAGTAACTAAAATGTGGCGCCCAATTATTGTAACCCTTCGGAAGCAGGTCTAAGAGGTCGTACATCACGCAAAAATTGTCTCCCGGTCCGAATTCCGAGATGGTGCGCAAATAAATTTTTCCGGAATCATCCATTGAAAATGTCGCAGCGGCAGGGGTAATTCCATTCTCGGATTTCAAACCGATTGTTTCACGAAACGGGCTGTCCGCATCGATCAAGATGTTGAATTTCCAGTCTCGTGATGTTGCAAACTCTTTTGCTTCTTTGTAATTATCAGGGGAAATAAGTGCAAAAGAAACACGGTTTTGAAGGTGAGATGTCAACCCGTTGAATCCATCCGCCCACAACGTGCACCAGCGGCAGCTTTTACCCATGTTGAAAATCAGCAGCAACTCTTCTTTTTCCTGAAACAATGATTGCAGTGAAACCTGATTTCCGTTTAAATCGGTCAGGAAATAATTTTCTATTTCAACCGGCTTGACTTTTTTGCGCAAGGCGGAAAGTTCCTTTTTCATTTCACGGATTTGGTCTTCCAGTTCAGTGATTTGGGTTTCAATCGGTTTAATAATTTCTAAGTTTTCCATGAGGTGTTTTTAGTTTAATCGTACAATTCATATCGGATGTCTTTGCGGTCATAACCCAAAGCTACCAAATTATCCCGCGCTTCGAAAATCATGTTTTTCCAGCCACACAGGAAAAAATATGCGGGCGGTTTCTCCTTGAAAATTTCTTTGTAAACTTCATGCACGTAACCTTTGCGACCGCTCCAGGTTGGTGCCGGTTCTCTTGAAAGTGTCGGTAAATAATGAAAACTATTTTGCTGCTTGTCTAACTCCTGCAACTCCTCATAGTAACACAAATCGCTTATAAGCCGGGTGCCGAAAATCATGTATAAATTCTGATGGGGCAGGTTTTTTCTGTAAATATCCAGGTACATGGAGCGAAAGGGAGCGATGCCAACACCGGTGCAGATGAAACAAATATCCCTGTCAAGGACATCCGGCAACACAAATTTGCCCAACGCGCTGGAAACCGTGAGCGCTGAACCGGTTTTAATATGCTGGAACAAATAAGGCGTGCCCAAGCCGGTTTCATTCAGTACGATAATCAACTCCACGACATTTCCCGAATCAGGCGCAGATGCGATGGAATACATTCTTGTGGTTACTTTACTTTCAATCGGCAAATCGAGCATTAAAAACTGTCCGGCTTGAAATTCATAATTCGTCAACTCCGGAATTTGAATGAAAAATCTTTTGATATTATGTGTCTCATCAATAATATCAATCACTTTTCCTTGATACCAAAGATACTTTGACATAAGCGATAGCCAGACGGGATGATGAATTAAAAAATCAATTCTGTAATGAAACTACAAAATATTTCAAAAGGAAGAATAAAAAATATCCGCTTTTAATTAAAGGGCTTAATCCAACTTGAATTCTATCGGCAGGTATTGTTTCACCGCGACTGGTATCCCGTTTTGTTTTCCGGGCGTCCATAATGGCATGGATTCAATGATGCGCACAGCTTCCGCGTCCAATTCTTTATCGAGGCTCTGAGCTACTTTCACATCCTTCACTTTTCCGGTGCTGCTCACCGTGAAGTTGAGATATACTTTTCCCTGGATGTTTTTGTTTTTAGCTTTTTTGGGATATTGCAAATTAGTACGGATGTATTGACGCATCGCTGCTTCACCACCCGGAAACTGCGGCATTTCTTCGGCTTGTGAAAAGACTTCTTCCTGAAGAATCACATTCGCGTTTTTATCATCCGCACTTTTTTTAGTAGAAGCGCCTGTAGTAATCCGTTCATCCAAACTTTTCAGTTCAACCTTTACATCACTACGGGAATCTTGCAGCGACCTTTGTTCTTTTTCAACAATTGCAAATTCATCCAAATCTTCCGCATAAGTTGAAGGAGTAACAGGTGCTTCTTTTTTTGTAATAATTTTTTCCGGAGCAACTCCAACTGTGGGCTTCTCATTTTCAGCGGCTTTTTGTTTGCTTTCTTTGGAATCCGCCAAAGCGTTTCCATTGAATACGGAAACAATCTCTTCATCATCGTCCGTTGTCAAAGCATCCGCTCCATTGAATTTATCTTGTTCTATAATATTGATTGTGTCTTTTTGAGCAATGGATGGCTGAATTGTTTTTTCTTCCTGTGGTTTTTTTTGTTCATTCGCAAGTCCACCGCTGCCGCTTTCTTTCAGCAATGCAAGAGTGATTACCACGCCCGCGAGTAATAAAAAACCAACGAGCGCAGCCGCGACTTTACGGTAGTCGCTGATGAACTCTGAAAAATTGTAGCCGATGCTTCCCGTGTCCGCTGCCGCGCCTGAGCGTTCCGCGATTTGTTCGTTCAGCGAATAAATCAAACGCTCGGCTTCCGCTTTGTCTTTAATTTCTTTTAAACCTTCCACCACGTCCTGATACATTGCATCGCCTTTGATGTGGCGCTCCACTTCTTCGCGCACCGAAGGCGAAAGTTCGCCATACACGTAGCCCAGCAACACCTCTTTGGTGAGCAAACCCGATGAGTCGAACATCAATATTTTCCTGTTACTTGCCATACCGGTGCTGAAGGTAAATTTTAAGGTTGCGTTTTCCGTTTTGTAAAAAGCTTTTCACTTGTAACAAACTGTAGCCGGTTTGCTCGGCAACTTCCTGGTAGGATTTATTATCAAAATAAAAAAGTTCAATACAAAAGCGTTGTTCATCTTTCAATTCATTGACGCCTGACTTCAGAAAATCAACTACCTGTGTGTCGTCCGCTTTGCCGTTCAGTAGATGTGAGACGTCTTCGAATTCCATAAAATCGGTGTAAAAGCGCTTGAACCCATCGCGGTGCGTCCGGAGACTTGTTTCCTTCCGCAGTTTCATCAGGCAGTGGTTTTTCGCAACGAAATACAACCACGGTTTAAAATTTTCCACCTCGTGACGTTTCAATTCAACTAAGATTTTTTCAAAGACATCCATCACCGCGTCCCTGCTTTCTTCCTGGTTTTTGAGATACTTCATACACACGCCATAAACAAGGTGGGTGTAGCGCTGAAACAATTCACCGATATATGCATTGTCACCGGAATTGCGGTATTTGGACACCAATTCCGTGTCACTTTCATGACTGCGTTTTGATGACCTGATGAACAACATCAGGAATAGAATAGGGAAAGAATGACGAATGATTGACAATTTATTTATACCAATTTACTGCATTTCCGGGTTTTTCGCAGGTACAATTTATGGAAAAAAAATCAGCCTGCATCTCCACCACATTACATCATCTTTTTTCTAACCTAAAAAATGAAACCATCATGAAACGATTCTTGCAATTTCCTTATACGGTCTTTTCGAACAGACTGTTCCTCCTCTGCTCCCTTTTAATGGCAATTTTCAACCCCGCGCTTGCCGATAAACCCGGTGACGACAAAACACTGTCGCCCTATTTTTTTGTAAAAAGCGAAAACCCGGAAGTGGATAAACTGCCGCTGAAAAGCACCTCAGCGGAGGTGAACATTGCCGGAGTGATTGCCGATGTGGTGGTCAAACAAGTTTATGTCAATTCCGGAAAAACCGCGCTCGAAGCCATCTATATTTTTCCTGGCTCAACCCGTGCGGCAGTGTATGCGATGCGCATGAACATTGGCGAAAGAATTCTCACCGCGAAAATTGAAGAGCGGGAAAAAGCGCGTAAGGATTATGAACAGGCGAAGGAGCAGGGGAAAACCGCCTCGCTTTTGGAACAACAGCGACCGAATGTGTTTCAAATGAATGTCGCCAACA
>JBGTCY010000054.1:0-18819 GCA_041748615.1 Chitinophagales bacterium | reverse complement strand
ATGAGGCGGGAGAGAAAATAGGTGACCGGCATGAGGAAAACAATCGCTGCACTGATAACGCCAACCTGCACCCAGGTGGACCAATGTGCCGGAAATAAAAGGTATGTGATTGCCCAACCGATGAGGAAAATGGCAATGCTTAATCCGTAACCGACATACATGGCGCCATACCAAAAACCGACTTCGCGGTAGTATTCTAATTCGCAATGGAGGCAGTTGTTATAGAGTTTGCCGGAATTGAAAAAAAGATTGTAATACGGTTTGTGGGGCCAGAAATCGCCTTTGTGGCATGCCGGACATTTGTTAAAAAAAATACTGTAAAGTTTTTGACCGGGCTTGAACACTGAGCGGATTGAAATGAGGAGTTACAAAATTAGTGGTTTGAAAATTTGGGGAGAATCATGGAGAATTTGAGAATAGATTGACTATTTTTAGACGTCAAATTATATTAAAATGCACTTATACATTCTTCCATTAGTTTTATATTTTCTTGCGCTTGTGACGGGCATTATTTGTTTGTATGCAGGTTTTAAAATCAGAAATCAGAAATATAAAAACATCCTTTATTCGCTTGCTTTAATAGTGTTGGGGGTGATGTTTGCTGAATTGTTTTGCGCGACCGCTCTGCGCATCAAAGAAGGCGGGTGGGTTTACAGGCAGCCACATAATTATAATTATAAGTTATTTAAACCGGACAGGCAATTGGTGGGCAGTCCCCGGAAGAATGTGACCGTGAAACACAGAAACGTGGTTTATAAACACAACTCGTCCGGTTTGAGAGGCAAAGAAGTTGATGCAATAAAAACAAAAAAAAGAATCGTCTGTATTGGCGGCTCCACCACTTATGGAATTTGGTCGAACAACGAAGAGACCTGGGTCTATTATCTTGACAGTTTGTTGCAGCCGGAATATGAAGTGCTGAATCTCGGCATCCCCGGTCACAGCACCGCTGAACATAAACGATTATTGCCGGACGCCATCAAGAATTTTTCACCCGACATTGTGATTTTTCATGTTGCGCTGGAAGATTTGCGGAGCATGAATGTGCGTGATTTAGTGTATGATTATTACAATTTTCATCAACCGACTTTGTATGGCGCTTTAGGTTTTTGTTATCGCGACCGTCTGCCGGACATGGCGCTGCTTCACGCGGTTTTTATTTTTCTGAGAAAAATAAAAGTGGTTCCGCACTGCTGGTTTCACAGTGTGAATCCCAAGGGTAAACTCTCTGATAAAGTGGATGACCGTGTTGTGAAAAATTTTAGCATGAATATGGATATCCTCTTGCAACACTGTCAAGCTGAAAACATCTCCGTTTACCTGCTTCCACAACAACTCAACACGGAAGCGTTAACAGAAAATAACTTTAGTTGGTGGATACCTTTTTTGTCAAGAGAGGGGATCATTGAGGCGTTTGAAACTCTGACGAAAACACTCAGGCTGAAAGCGAATGGCAAGCAAAATATTTTTATCAACTATCATGAAGTTACCGACTGGAGCAGCGCTGATTTTTATGATGCGACTCATTTTAATCGCCAGGGAAATCTGAAGATGGCTAAGTCAATCGCAGCAGAAATCAGGAATACATCGCAGAAATAAAAAATCTGGATTGCCGGAGCATCATGCCGCTTTGGAAATTTTGTTTTGCAAAAGCAGCATTTTCAGCA
This sequence comes from Chitinophagales bacterium, assembly GCA_041748615.1. Lineage (GTDB taxonomy): Bacteria > Bacteroidota > Bacteroidia > Chitinophagales > CAIOSU01 > JBGTCY01. Next base: position 17,152 of record JBGTCY010000054.1, on the reverse strand, counting down.
TCACCGGGTCAAGCGGTTTTTTCAGAATATCCAAAACGTGCGGTTCCGCGTTTGCCCGTTCAATATCCACCGGATCAAGGGTGGAGGAAAGCATGATGATTTTCACTCCTTCTTGTGTATCTGCCGGAATATTCTTAAATAATTCCAGAAACTGAAAGCCGTTTATTTCCGGCATTTGAATATCTAATAAAATCAGCGAGGGCAGTTTATCCGGTTCATTTTCATATTGACAGAGATAATCCAACGCTTCCCGTGCAGACTGGAAAGTGATGATATTATTGGTAATGCCGGAAACTGTCAGGAATTTTTTACCGACAAAAATATCCATCGCGTTATCATCAATGAGCATGACTAAGGGCTGGTCAGTTGTTTTCATGATGGTTTGGAATTTTAATGGTGAACTTAGAGCCTTCCCCCGGAGCGCTGTCCACAGAAATGTCGCCCTCCATTTTGGTTAATGTTTCCTTCACGATGTATAAGCCGATTCCGGAACCCGCGTTTTTTGCGGCAGAACGGTAAAACATAGAAAATATATTCTCTTTGTTTTCGGGAGCAATTCCGATACCATTGTCCTTCACTTCAATGCGGGCATGCCCGTTTTCAACAATTGCTTTCAAGTCCACTTGTTTATTGCTTTCGTCATCGCGTTGATATTTTATCGCGTTGGAGAGAATATTGTTCAGCACGATTTTTAAACGCGACTCATCACTTTTAAAAACTTTATCCTGCCGGATGTCAATAGAAAATTTGATTTGTGGCGCTTTTTCAAAATGCTCTAAACTTTCAATCGTTTCCTTAAACAATTTTTCAAAATTAATTTCCACCCGCTCTTCTGTTAATTTTGTATTTCGGTAATAGCTGATGATATTCTGTAAAAAGACATCAAGTTTATTAACACTGCTTTCGATTTTTAAAAAATAATCCATGCAAGTTGCCCTGTCAGTATCAGTATCAATTTTTGCAAGTTGCACCAATCCCATCACCGAAGCAAGAGGCGCTCTGAGGTCATGTGAAGCGCTATAGACAAATTTTTCAAGTTCGGTGTAAGCTTTTTCCAATTCCGCGTTTCGGTTGCGTAATTCATTTTGCGCTTCATAAAAATTCAACGCATTGTTAATGGTCAAGCGCAAATCCTGTTCTTCCCAGGGTTTGGTGATGTAGCGGTAAACATGACCTTCGTTGATTGCTTTAATCACTGATTCAATATCCGCAAAACCGGTTAGCAGCATGCGGATAGGTTTCGGATGATTTTCAAAAACTGATTTCAAAAATTCAGCCCCGGTGATTTCAGGCATCCGCTGGTCGCTGATGACAATTTGAACATCATTTTCCTTCAAAATTTTAAAAGCTTCCTCAGCCGTCTGTGCAGTGAAAATAGTATAGTCACGCCTGAAAGTGGCTTTAAATCCGGTGAGGTTGTTCACCTCATCGTCTAAGTATAAAATGGCGGGTTTAAGAGATTTCATTGAGATTTTTCTCCGCTTTACGATTGATTAATCTTTTCCTGCGTTCTTCTTTCAAAATTGCAAGAGTTGACTTTTCTTCTGTATTAAATAAGGTTTGTTCTTTAGGTATTAAAATGATGAATTCAGTGCCGGTTCCCGGTTCTGATTCAACATCAATAAATCCGTGATGTTTATCAATGATATTATAAGCAATGGACAACCCAAGCCCTGTCCCCTCTCCCACTTCTTTCGTTGTGAAAAACGGTTCGAATATTCTGGCGGTGATTGCTTCTTTCATGCCGGGTCCGTTGTCTTTCACGCTGACTAATATATCTTCATCTATCATTTTGGTGGTGATGGTAATGCAGGGTTTTTCCCCTTGCTGAAATTTTTTGGTAGCTACCGCCTGCGCTGCATTTTTGATGATGTTCATGAAAACCTGGTTGAGTTTTCCGGCATAACATTCAACTGGCGGCAACTCATCATAGCTTTTCACTATCGTTATTTTTCCTTCCATTAAACTATTCAGCAACAACAGCGTGGAATCTAATCCGTCATTGATGTCCGCTTTTTTCAAGTCAGATTCATCGAGCCTTGAAAAGGTGCGTAATCCTTTTATGATGTCAGCGGTACGATTAGCGCCATCATCAATTCCTTTCAGCAACAAATCAATTTCACTAACAACATATTCCAGGTCGAGTTCTTCTTTTAACTCATTCACTTCATCCAGCTTTTCCTTAAGTCCGTCAGCATCTTTGATTTCATCATACTTTGCCAACACATCCATCACATCGAGGATATCTCTTTTCAGCGGTTTGATATTTGCCACCACGAAGTTGATGGGGTTATTGATTTCATGGGCAATGCCCGCTGTCAGTTGACCTAATGAAGCCATTTTTTCCGCGTCCACCAATTGCGCTTGTGTTTCTTTCAAATCCGTCAGCGTGACACCTAAATCGTGATTTGTTTTTTCCAGCTCAACAGTGCGCTCTTTCACCTTTTTTTCAAGGAAGATATTCTGCTCACGCATGATGCGCTCATTTTCTTTTAACGCATCGAGCGTTTTCAGTTGTGATTCTTCTTTTTCTTTTTTCAGAATATTGATTTTATTCGCAAGGGCAAATGAAAGCAGAATCAATTCAATGGCTGAACCAAATTGGAGGATATGCTTGGTGATGTAATTGTAAGGAATCACTCCAAAGTCTTTCATCACAAAAAGACAGACACTGATTAAAAAAATAGCCCAGGCTGCAAGAAAAAATTTAGCCGGACGATAACCTTTGCGCACAATCCGGTATGCCATGGCGAGCATGTAGAGGGAAACCAAAAGCGCGTTTGCCTGCATCAATTGATAACTCAAATGAGGAAAACCCGCTGCAAACAATATTGTGCAAAAAACATAGGCTCCGATAAATACAAAAAAGAATTTATCCGCATTGGGAATGTGAGTTTTAGTATTCAAAAACTTTCGCATGAATACCACCGCAGAAATTCCAACCATCGCGGGCAAAAAGGTAACCATGAAGTTTGCAAAAGCCGGCATTTGAGGCCATAAAATCCTGTAGGCATATCCGCTGTCACTTGCCTGTACCAACCCGACAAAAAGAATATAAACCACATACAAGAGATAACTTTTGTCTCTTACAGAAAAGAAAATGAACAGATTATAAATTAACATCACCAGCACGATACCAAAGTAAATCCCATTGTAAAGATCTAAAGTTGCATTCGTCTGAAGTATGGACTTGTTGGTTCCTAAAGTAATGGGTAACATGATTTGCTCGCCACTCTTTATTCGCATGTAAAATGTTGATGATTCATTTTTCAGAATATTCAAATCAAAAATGAAATTTTGATGATAATATTTTCGATTTGAAAATGAGACATTTTCTCCCGCTAATTCTTTTATAAAACGATTTTCAGAAGTCGGATGAAAAAAGACTACTTCATCAATCATTGGATAGGCAAAATTCAAAAGGAAATTTTCTGTTGAAGACTGGTTTTCCACTGTAAATCGCACCCAGAAAGTGGATTTGGAAATTTGAAGGTTAGGCACTTCCATTTCAGAAGCAAAAAAATCCGTTCGATTTACAACTTCCGCTAACGTGTAAGCTGAATTTACATCTTCAAGAATTTCAAGGTGCTTACCAATAGGAACACTTTTCAGATTATCATTAATAATAATTGGATGAGCGCTGTAGCAAATCACCCACAGAAAGACGGCAATTCCCGTCAGGACATTTTTTTTGGAGAAAATCATGGTTGATTAAAAACTTTAAGCGTGCGCTCATGTCTTGAATCAACTCACCGTGACCGGTTTTTCAGATTTCAGCAAGAGTTGAAAGGTAGTATTCAATTCACCTATCTTGCTCTTTACATACCGGGTTTGATTGGGTTGTTCCCTCAGAGCGAACACACTTTCCTGATTATACGGAGTAGCGCCCTTTAAAGTTTTGGCATTCATAATAATTACGCGTGCAAGGTAATCCGGTGTAGGATACACAAAATCTCCATTATCACCCAATGAATTGACAACACGGTAACCCAAAGATTCAAATAATTTCAAGGTATGGTTTGAAGATAACCCGAAAAGCGTATTCACATTAATTTGATTTGAAATAGAAACAATTGCCTGCATCAGAATCAGGCTTAACCCCCACCCGGAAACTTCCCGCGCATTCCACAAACCGCAGGCTTCACCGGCTCCACCGTTTTTTGCAAAGTCTTTGACAATATCAAACAAACGCTCATCCATATATCCTACTCCTTCTTCAACAGGCAACCATTGTGTGCCACCAACCTTATGAATTTTTACACCACCCAACACAATTCCATCCTGTTCGGCAACAACACCATAGACAGCAGGATTAAAAAACCATTCTCTTTTTGCTGAACTGATTGGATTAACCCCGAAGCTTTGCAATACATTTACATGACCTTCATAAAATTTTTCACACGTATCCAGCGCGTCAACAGCTCGAAAGGCTTTTATGATTATCGGGGCAGACATTTATCTAATATTATCGAATGGATAAAACTTCATTCAGTGGTCTTCGTTGCGATTTTACTTTTGGTTCTCCTGCAATCAACAACCGGAACAGCATCACGGGATGTAATTGTAAATCAAGACTGAAAAGCCTGTAAAATTCATTTTTAATGATGTTCAGGTCTTTGATATTTGCCGGTGACAGGCTTTCTCCTTTTCCATGTTCCAACCTGTGAAGCATGAATGTAAGCGCGGTCATGGGTTGAAAAGAGATACCGTGTTTATTGGCAAACAACCATGATCTTTCCATTGAGATGCCGGACTCATAATAATTCCTGTTATCATTTCCGGGCATCGTGAGTAATCCTAATGCCGATGCACCTGCAACGCATTTCCGTGTCAATTTTTCAAAGACTCCGCCTCCTCCCCAGGTGTTTAATGTTTTAACGACCGACCAGTTTTTTGCAATTCTGAATCCTGCGGCTTCACCTGCAGTAAGGTCTATCGTTGCGATATCCAAACCATCTTTGGTACGATTTGCATCTTCATCATTCCACCTGATTTCATTTACAAAACCATGATGACCTTCCGGATGCGTGATGAGAATTCTGTCAATTTTAGCCATCAGTTCGCCAATTTCACTCATGGTATTTTTGTCTTCCGTCAAAAGCACTTTAGCTCCTGCAATACTTTCTCCCGTTTCTTTGATTTGATGCAGCAAGGTAGAATTGATTTTTTTATTTCCATTCACCGTTCGATTCGTCAATCTTGTGAAAATTGCATCCGACAATCCATCAAATTGGTGTGGCGCAAGGGGAAGTTTTGTTTTTGATGCATTCGTAAAAAATCGAAAAACCACAGCGAGATTCTCGTAAGTCGCATCTGGAAATTCTTCGACTGAAACCTCTAATCCCATCGCGTGTGCTTTTAAAACCAGATTTTCTTTTGCTGCACCCAATGCAAGAAATGAAGCCGAGTTGTTGTAATCCAAAAATGAACTCAACCTCGAATTATCCATAATGAGGTACAAATTTTTATCTTCGAAAATAAATCTCCACGGTTGGCTGTTGCAGCCTGATGGCGCAGTGATTGCCGCCTTCACCAATGCCTCCGCCTGTGAGGTTTCCAAATTCAACTGATTCGGCACAGACGGTTGTTTAGGGAAAACGGATTCTTTTCCGCTAATATCTGTTTCAGAAGCAATAAAACTTTGCTCCTCGTGCATAAAGTGATGCGCATTCTTCTCACTCACAATTTCATTCATATCCACAAAAAATCTTCCCGAAGTTTTGAATTGACCTAATGCCATCCTGCGACATACGTTGGCTGAAATCGCTCCACCCAGAATCACATCGGATGCCAACTGGGGCCACGTGGTGATAGATTGTTCCACTTCCAGCATTGAGGCTTTCAGGCGGTCAGACATGGTCTCCAACCCGAGCATGGGCAGGATGTAAGGGATTTTTTCTTCGTTGGTCAGCCCTTTTAAATTATTTGGATTGAGGTCTAAATGGTCTATCAAGCCGTGCATGATGGAGCGTTCCGGCTCAATATCAAATCGCTCGACATCCAACATGCCCCGGTCACTGGTTTCCATCACCACCGGAATCTGATGTTCTTTCGCTTTGTGGCGGGCTAAAATTTTAATATCCAATCCGTCACACTCATCAATCAGCATATCCAACTTCCCGCCCTCCAGCATGAACGAATCGAGATTGTCTTCATGTACGCCATCATTGAAACAGGTTACATTCAGATAGGGGTCAATCTCCGCGATTTGGCGGGCGGTGGAAACCGTTTTCAGCAATCCCAAATCCTGCACACCGGAGCGGATTCTGTTGAGGTTCGACAATTCAAGGATGTCGAAATCCGCGATTCTCAATTCACCGAAACTTCTTTCCATCGCTAACGTGACGGCAACCGATTGCCCCACCGATAAACCCAGCACGCCAATTTTTTTTGTGGCAAGAATTTCTCTTTCTTCAGGTGTGATTTTATATTGATTGCGATTGGTGCGTACCAAGCGATATTCATCCCTATCTAGAATATGTACCAACTGATTCAGCCAGGGATAATATACCCAAACTCCATATTCATCTGATAAACCGTTGAGGTAATTCTTTGCGGCTTCATCCAATTCCATCGGGCTGAATTTATGAGTCGGGTGCATGGATTTCACCAACTCCCGAACCTGACCGTGCAATTCATCATTTACCCTGATACCCGGAAAACGTAAAATTTCTTCAAGTTGAATGCTGTCATTTTCATCTGTAAGCCGGAAAATTAATGGTCTGAAAACAGTGCTGAAATCATTGGATGACGCAATGATTTCCCTGAGGTTATGTAGAACCTGTTCCATAATTTTCAGATTAAGTTCTCAATAATACTCAGAACATCCGTAAAAAAATATAAACAATATCACGTCATAAGTATTTGAAATACCATTAAATTCTGTACATTTACGTAACAATTTATTAAAATTGTTTTTTTTACAATGTAAAAAGAACTGTTTATCAACAGGATTTTAAAAACAAAATTTTATTTTTTGAGTGTAGAAAATATCTGACAATCCAATTTTTTTTGTAGCTTTTTTCCAAAATGTGCAAAACTGAAACTTAAAAAAACCTTTTTCGTAATTAACTTTTATAAAGTAGGTTTTAAAAAATAAAATTTTCTACCATGTCCGAATTAAAAATTAAAGTGCTTTATGTTGATGATGAAACCAACAATTTGGTTTCATTTAAAGCTGCCTTCAGACAAGATTTTGAAATTTTAACCGCCACATCAGCGCAGGAAGGGTTGGAAATTTTGGAAAAAGAAGAAGTGCATGTCATCATCACAGACCAGCGGATGCCGGGAATTAAAGGCGTGAGTTTTTTGGAATCCATTGTAGAGAATTATCCTGAACCCGTGAGAATGATGCTCACCGGCTATTCTGACCTTGAGGCGGTGATTGAGGCAATCAATAAAACGCATATTTATAAATACATCACCAAGCCGTGGAAAGAAGATGAGCTAAAACTTGCCATTCAGGAAGCTCACCGACTCTACCAAAGAAATAAAGAAAGAAAAGAAACCATCGCGAAACTTCAGCGCACCAACGAACAGTTGGAATTCATGCTCCGCGAAAAACTGATTTCCTGAGTTATTACTTCAAACCGCAAAGTCTTAGACCTTATAGGTTTCAAAAACCTATAAGGTCTTAAAAAAAGCGAAATACTTACTCACTTAAATAAGTGATGTTTATATGGTTTGTTTGCGGATTTGAGGTATCACTTGGTAAACGTATAGCTGATTCCGATTCTTGCGATGATGCTTTTTAAATCCGCGTTTTCAAACATGCTTCCAGAAAAACCGACAACAACCGTTCCTTGCCATCCCGCGGTATTGCCGAAGTTCAGCGCAGCTTCAAATCCCGGCACAATGAATTTTGGCGTTTCATTTACTAATCCCTCATAAAAGATTTCGTCATTCGTTCCTTCACCGAGGCGATATTTTTCCATTGTTTTTTCACCGTCATCCTCTGATGTAATACGTACTTTACTTAATAAAGCCATAGAAATCACCGGACCGAAGCGCAAGGAAAGTTTTTGGTTTCTGAAATATTCTTTGAAGAAAATGGGTATGTCAAAATAATCTACTGTGACAAAAGTTTTTCTTTTGTCAATGGAAGATAAGAAGCCCCCTTCGGGAACATTTTTTTCAAATAGCCAAAGTCCTTTTGGAGTATAAATCAATCCGAAACCTAAAGCGCCAACTTCATGAAACTGATAATCAATCAGAAAGCCCACGTAAGCAGCGGTCTTGGGGAGCAGACTGCCGCTGTAACCGTTAAATAAATCCTTCCGGTTGCTAAGAGCATTCCGCACTGCTTTTGCATCAATTCCTACAGGCGTGGTATTATTAATGCCTGCTGTAAACTCTACATTGATACCTCCTTTACGCGGACCATTGCTTGATTCATTTTCCTGCGCACTTAGTACGAAAGCGACAAACATCAAAAACAAGAATATCGTGTTTCTTTTTTTCATTTTAATCAAAGTTCAACTACGTGGCTCTCGCTTTAAATAATTCGTTTGTCTTACATTTTTGCAAGCAAGGCACCGGCTTCTTTCACCAAATAACTATGCTCGAAGTAAGGATTATCCTCCAAAGATTTTTTCAGCAATGCCTTCCCCTCCTCAACCTGCCCGTTGCGAATTTTTACCAATCCTGCTATGTAAAGCAGTTCAACCTCCTGAGAATTGGTATTCATCGCCTTCCTCAAGTAATCTTCTGACTTTTTGAAGTCTTTTTTCATCAGGTAAATCCATGCTAATACTTTACTCACTTCGATATTGTCCGGACGCATTTTGATTTCATTTTTCATGCATTTAAGAGCCGCATTATAATCATTATTGAGCCGAAGGTGCAGATAGGCTTGTTCCAATCCCACGTTGCTGCCGTGATGGTGATGATGGTTCAGTTCCTTCATGGCGGAAGCGACTGCTTCTTTTTGTTTGTGAGAATCACCTGTCCGCAGATACAACATCGCCATGTCTTCATAGAATCCGGCAGAAGGCGTGATTTCGATTGCACGTTTAAATAATTTTTCTGCTTCAACAAAATTCTTCTTTTTCATTTCCACTCTTCCCAAGCCCGCAAGCGCGTGAGGATAATTCGGACGCTCCTGTAGCACGATTACGTATTGAACTTCCGCGTTGGTAAGGTCACCCTGGCTTTCCCACAGTTTACCAAGTGCGACACGCGCCCATGCTGTTTGCTCCTGACCGGGCGCCCCTGCGGACACGGCAAGTTGCATCACTTCAATCGCACCATCAATATCGCCATGTATTTCACGCAGGTAAGATGCGCGCGAATAAGAGCGCAAATCAGGACGCAGGTCCATCATCTTTTCACACATCTTCACTGCTTCATCGTAATTTCCTAGTTCAACATTCGCATCCACGAGCACACCGTAAATGAGCGAATTGTACGGGTTCATGGCAACGGCTTCATTTGCGGTTTCAAGCGCTTGCGCGAATTGATGCTCTGATGCCATCGCAATCGCCTTCATCGTCAATGCCCGAAATTTCAGGTCGTCATTCTTTTGATTTCGTTCAGCTCCCTTCAAATCATTTTCGAGAACATCGTTGAGGATGTGCAGGGCAGCCCCGGTGTAATAATGTTCATCTCCGGTTACCCGGGCTTCGTTCAGATAGATGTCTGCAAGGCTCAACTTGGCTGCGGCATCGTTCTGATTTTTTTTAATGTCACGCTCAAGGTTGGCAAAGCGTGTCTGCACTTCATCCCATTCCGCAAGCGGTTCCATCAGCATCACGTTGCGCTTTTTGAGTTCCGGGATTCCACTGAAATGTTCGTGGTGGTGGTGGTTATGGCAGGAAGAAAAGGAAATAATTAAAATAGCTGTTGCCAGTATAATTTTGGGTTTAAGAAGGTGCTGTTTCATAAAAATGTATTGAAGTGAGTTACAGATTTTAAAAATTAAATAATTTGAATACAAAAGCAAGAACCGCAAAAAACGCTGGGCTTCGCAAAGGAATAATCTCTTATTCTCCGTGATTATTTACCCATTGTTTTCTGCGGTTAATGCATTATTTTAAATTTGTGAAGCTCCGAAGAGAAAGGGGCAAAGCATTCACCGCCCTGCCGCTTTCTTAGGGAACCTAAGGCATCTTATTCACTCTTAATCGCCTTCACGGATTGCAAAAGCTTTCCATCCGACATCAGCGAAATAATGTAAGTGCCGGGAATGAGGTTGCCCGCGTTCCACTGGGTGGTGTAAGCGCCTGCGTTCTTGTATTCATCCTCAAGCGTCCTCACTAACCTTCCTCCCATGTCATACACTTCAATCGTAATGCGGCTGTCGGTGTTCACGTTGTATTTGAAAGTGGTGGTCTGTGAAAAAGGATTCGGGTAATTGCCGGCATTTATCATCGCTTTTGGCACGCTGAGACCTAACCCGTTGCCTTCAATCTGCTTCATCGCTGCCATCATCACAGGTGCGCCACCGCACTTGCCCGTGCCTTCCCAAGGTAGTTGCACAAATGGGAATTCATCGCGAAATGTAGTATCATTCTCTTCCACTCCGGTGGAATAAGTCAGCACACTCAGCAAATCCTGAGTCACAGGATTAGGTGAACCCGCGATATAATCATCATACCACAAGCCGATTGCTGCGAGCACAATGCCGCTCACCGCCTGTAATTCAATGCGGGTAACATCATCTTCCAACCTTCTTCCATTTGGAAATCCATCCATGTTGGGAATGAATTCCAGATTAATGTTTGCGTAAGTAGGGTCTGTCAAGCCCAGAACTGCCGCCCACACAAGACCAAGCGAGCTGAAGTTTGCGTCATCTCTGGGAGTTATCGGAACTGCCATGTTGAGACGAAGCATATCACCACCGCTCGGCAGAAAATTGTTGATGAAAGGTTTTCCTATTGCAAGCGGGTTTCCTCCTTTTCCTGTCGCTAATTGATAGGGAGGCATGTTCGGAACGCCTGTATAAAAGATGGGCCATAAGTCCACCGAACGCGGCTTCCCTGCGCCCGGCAGCAGTAAAGCGCCAAAGTTGGCATTAGAGAGCGCAGTGCCGTTCAAGGCTGAGCTGCCTTTAAGCGGAAACAATCCATCTGCGCCATTGGTGAAATCAAACGACTGGAGAGAATTTTTCTGGATGCGCAGCGGGGAGAATGAAGGAACCGCGCCACCGAATAGATCATCATCCATGTAAAGCGCCAATTCAGGATTGTAAAAATATTGGAAATGGGTGGGGTCTTCCGTATAAGGAGTCAGCGCGTTCCAATAATCTTTTTGTCCAATCGGGATCACCACTTCATTTGTCAACGGCATGCCGAGGCGAGAAATCTGTCTCCACGTTCCTGTTAATCCCGGCAACTCAACCGGATGACCCGGCTTAAATTTGATTTCATTCGGAGTATTCAGAATCCTCACCTTCGGGCGGCTCGCGGATGCCCATACGCCAATCACGAAATCGGAATCGAGAATGTTCGCAGCCTGGCTCACATGCTTGTTGTCTTTTTGTAATGTCGAAATCGGAACCTGAATCGCTATCGCGCTTACATTAAAACAAGCCAGACCATCGCGGCTCTGACCGGATTGTCTTGGTAAATCGCCCAAATCAAAAACCCCTCCAAGGTCAACAAAGAAAGGGTCATCAACAGGACCGCAGAAAACCTTCTCTCCGGTAGTGGCCGTTTGGATGGCATTCAAAAAGAGCGCTTCATAGCTTGATGCGCCCAACCCCACTGCGCTCTCAATCGAACGCGGACCGATGTTGTAAGGCGGCACCGTTCCGTTTTGAACAATACGCTGAAATGTGCGCCCACCGTCTATGCTGCGCTCGAGTAAATAAGTCAGCTTTTGGTTTTGCTTACCCAGCCTGATGTTGAAGAACGTGGTCGGGTCTTCATTCGTCTTGGTAAACGTGAAGCGGTAGATGATATCATCACCCGATTTAGTGCCATCTGAAAGCGTTCTGATGGTGCCCGCATCGTTGTCAATGTGAATCTCGTAGCGGATGTTTTCCCCGAAGCCGTAATAATTCGGACCGCCATGCGGCAGTTGCATCGGTATATACAATGCGATTATCGTAATCATATTGGGGTTGTCGGGACTGCGAAACGCATACACGTCAGTGTTATCCGCTTGCGGATCATTGGCGATGTAGGGAGCCTCCCTGTGGCTGGATGCAAACACTGTTGCGCCCAGTAGCATCAACGACATTAGGCTGATGATGTGAGTGGTAATCTTTTTCATGGTGATTTGTTTTTTGGTTTAAAAAATTGATTAAAAATGAATGAATGACAATACCTACGAAATAAAAATGGAGTTTGGATTTCGAGACCACATTTATTTTCCATTTTCATAGGAAATAAATTGTTTGCAGATGCGGACTTAGCAATGAATTTAGAATGGAGGTTGTGTTTATGTTTACTCAAAAAATTGCACTAACCTGTGAACTATGTAAACTTTCTCTTGAATTATGTAATGTTTTGGAAGTACATGGTAATTATCTTGGTACTGCTGAAACAGCTAACAGGGCTGTTTAAAATGCTTTTGACGCTGTAAAAAACGCAAACGATTATTAAGTATGGTACCACAACTATCCACCGGTATTTCTGAGAAGTTAAATCACCTTTTAGAAGAAGCGATTGCATATGATGCGGCAGATATGGGCATAATTCAACTTTTTGACAGGGAGGACGAAACATTATGTGTCATTGCTCAGAAAGGGTTGAATAATGATTTTATTGTACGTTTAAATAGAGTGAAGCCATTCGACCCTACTCCTTGCGGAAGAGCCATTGGAATGGGAAAACAAGTTATCATTTATGATGTTGAGGAAGATATTGCTTTGGAGCGCGCGCTTAGCGGGGTAGCAAAAGCAATAGGTTTTCGTTCTGTAAAATCTGTTCCGCTTCTTACAGGCGAAGAAAAAGTAGGTGTTCTTTCCACTTATTTCAGAAAGCCGCAAAACCGTTTACAAAAAAATCAGGAAATACCCAACGAACATTTAGATAAAGTATCCCGATTACTTAAATGCGTTGCGGCTTACTTCAAAGAATCAGAACTGATATCATTGCTTGCGTGCCGCGACAAGAGGGGAATGGAGGTGTTATATGATAAATTTGCACATATTTTATACTCCAAGATACTCTACGTCATCCCTGAAGAATCCGAAGCGCAAGAGGTTTTAAAGCACACATTTAGCGCTATTCATGAAAATTTCTCCACGTTTGATCAAAAAGCCGACAAGTTGTACCCCTGGATGGTGAATATTGCGCTAAAACACGCGGCAGAAAGGAATAGCGCTTTTCAGCGTTCTGATTTCAGGGATAATTCAGCGACTGAAGAAAATAAGATGATTGATCTCTTGTGTTTCGGAAATTACAGCAAGCAGGATTTAGCCGAAGAGTTGTCTATCCCTCACGATACCATTAATACTCAACTTCGCGAAGAGATAAATAAATTGCGAAAAAACAGGCGTTCAGACACCTTACTCTAACCTCTCGGAAATAAATTAGGGTGAATGCTTAACCGCGCGTTTTGGATTTCAGAGAACGTAGATTTTCAAGGATTCGTTTAAAAAAAATATGCCAAACTTCCCCTCATAAAAAACGGGAAACCCGGGGTGAAGTGTAATTCGGAAACAGGCTCAGGCTCATCCCTCAACCGTGATTCCGTATCAAACTGCGCTTCGTTCCATTCGGTGTTCAGCAGATTTTCGACTGAAAGACCGATTTCAAATTTCTTGCGTGTATAATTGAGTTGCGCGTCCATCACCAGATAGCCTTTGGCTGTCACGCTGTTGTCTTCATTGGCGGGACGGTCTTTGATGTATCGGTAACGCAAACTTCCGTTGATACCGCTTTTATGCTTGAAGGTGAGTCCGCCTATGCTTGTCAAATCAGGCGCAAGCGGAATGTAATCCTCACCGCTTTCCTCCCCGATGGCTCGTGCATGTGTATAGTTCAAATCAAAATCAGCATACAGCCAGTCGGTGATTTGATAGCGCAATGATAAATCAACACCCTTGCGGATTGTTTTGCCGGAAGGCTCTACAATGCCTGCATCACCAACATACACAAACTCCTGCTCCATGTAAAGAACCCATCCCGCAACATTTACAAGCAATTTATTGAAAGGTTTCAGAATTGTTCCAAAATCAGATCCATAGGCAGCGGGTAAAATCTTATTGCCGTTTTGCATCACTACGCCTCTTGTATCATTTGAATGAAATCCTATTCCCGATTTCAAATACAGTTGAACATTCGGGCGAATGTTATACAACACATTCAGCTTTGGGCTTGCGAATAACTTTTGTTCCGAACCTCTTTTATTCTCCGGCTGATTGAGCCTGCTGAGATATTCAAAACGGAAATAATCCAGTCTTACAGCAGGATTGATAATCAACTTGCCGAAGTTGAATTCTTCATTGACGAATAAAAACAAATTTGCCTCGTCCACATCCCCCAATTGGATTTGTTCGAGCGTTTCCACGCGGTTCTTAGTATGCGACAACTCATTATCATACGAAGCATCATAGCGCAACCCACCACCAACAGTAGTATTAAAACTGATGCTTTCACGTTGGTGCTTCACGGCATACTGCGACTTATATCCGAAAATATTACGACTTTCTTTTTGTCGAATCTGGTCACCGTTTAAAGAATCATCTAAGAAAAAAGTGAAATTGGAATACAGTTCAAAATCATATTTGGAGTAATAGAATTGATTTTGAATCGTGCCTTTGCCCAGCGGGGTGGCGAGTAGCGCCATAACATTTGCGCGGCTTGTTTGTCCGCCTTCGGTGTCGTCAATCGCGCCAAAGCGCCCGATCCTGCCGCTTTCAACTGCGCGTATCGGAATTTGCCCCGATGCGTCCCACTTGCTGGTGAAGTAAGAAGACTGAAAAGTAAGGAAGGTCTTGCTGTTGATTCTACCGTGATATTTTCCAAAAACATTCACGCGATTGAAATTCTGCGGACTTTCAAACGCACCGTCCATCATTTTGTAATCGAAAGAAACATACGCGCTTTGTTCATCGCGCAGTTTTGTTTTGCCGAGCAAATCTATCATCGCCAGCATTCTGTATGTGTCGAACATGCCCGCTTCCATTTTCACCATGCTTTTATCCAGCGTGTTCAATGTTTGAAAGTCAACATATCCGGCAGTGGCGAAATTTCCGTGATTGGCATAGTACGGTCCCTTTCCGAAATCAATAGCGCGAATCAGTTCGGGTGTTAAAAAATGCAGGTCGGCATAACCCTGCCCGTGCGCGTGCGACACCATGTTGACCGGCATTCCGTCAGTGGTGATTTCAATGTCGGTGCCGTGGTCAATATCAAAACCGCGCAGGAAAATCTGCTCGGCTTTGCCTCCGCCCGCATGTTGCGCGATGAACAACCCCGGAACCATGCGCAAAACATCCTGTGAAGAATTGGTAGGGCGCAGGTTGACGTCCACTTTGCTGATGCTTTTCAGGTTGGATACATCTGAGCCGTTGACTGTAATCTGCCCGATATTCACCGCTAATGAGCGCAGCCGGATGGTGATTTCATCGGTAGGCGCCTCAATTGCAATTTCCTGCGTTTCAAAACCGATGTGGGATACAATCAGCGTGATGCTTGCAGAATCGGAAACCAAAGTAAAGTATCCTTCAAGGTCTGTAGTGATGCCTTGTGAGAGATTCTTAATTGTCACGTTTACTCCTGGAATAGGTTCATCCGTGCGGCTGTCAACAATTTTTCCCTTAATAGCAATGTGGGCAAACGAGAAATAACAATAAAACAAACAACAAAGCAGGCAGAGTATATTTTTCATGAGTTAGATACTTTTCCAACATACGAAAGTCAGTGTTGTTTTGGATTTCAAAAATCCTAATTACCTTTACGACCTCACGAAAAAAATAAATTGAGCAACCTGGCGCATGCGGCTGAAGAAGTTCTCGTAACGTCTCTCAAAGAAAGAGACCGCCAGGCTATTGCCATTATTTATGACAATTATTCTCCCGCGCTCTATGGTATTATTTTAAAAATCGTGCACTCTGAGCAGGCGGCTGAAGATGTATTGCAGGAAGCCTTCATAAAAATTTGGAAAAATGCGGAGCAGTATGATGCCTCAAAAGGAAAGCTGTTTACCTGGCTTGTCAGCATTGCCCGCAACTGCGCGATAGACCACACACGTACAAAAGGCTACAGGCAGCAAGTCCAAACAGGCAGCGATTTCGTATTTAACAATGGTTTAACAGAAACAATAAATACAGATCATATCGGTTTGAGGGAAATCGTGGAGAAACTGAAGCCGGACGATAAAGAGATTATTGACCTGGTTTATTTTCAGGGATATACCCATGCTGAAACGGCTGAAAAACTGAATCTACCACTGGGCACCGTGAAAACGAAAGTCAGAGCGGCATTGAAAATATTAAGAGAAATCGTTTCATAAAGTGGATGTGAACAAATACATATCATCCGGGATTTTAGAAAGCTACGTGCTTGGACTTGCCTCGCCTGAAGAAGCGCGACAGGTGGAAGCGTATGCTGCACAGCACTCTGAAATCAGGAAGGAGATTGATGCAATACGCGAGGCGTTGGGCAACTATATTGATGCGCACAAGAAAACTCCACCCCCACATTTAAAGAATAAAATTCTGAGTGAAATTGACCAGTTGGAATCCAGAAAAAAGAAACAGGATGGAGCGAATGATAGCGCTGGATATTCCGAAACGTGATGGAATTCCAAATGGCTGATAGGCTACTGTTGCGCTGCTGCTTTTGAGTGGAGCATTGAAAGTGATGCAATACAACAAACTCAATGAAGCCGAACAAAAAATTGCCGCGCTGGAATCGGAGAAAAGCGTGCTTGCGGATGATTCAAAAAATGAATCCTATCGAAAGCGCGCAAGCCTTTGCGGTTACACTTGAGCGGAAGGGTGGCAGTCCGGTTCCGACTTTAGAGCAGATGTACGTAGTCGGGAATATCTAATCTATTGACGTTCCGGAAGGCTAATTTTTATCCAAACCCTTGAAGGACAAATGCCCAGGCGGGCGTTTATAAATGATTTTCGATGGCTTCTAAACATTGATACTTTTTAATTGCCTTATCCCTCAGCCACAGGCGAATGGTAATTTTCAGAAATGCCCTTAAGATTTTTTAACCTTCCTTACATCTGTATTCTGATATTTGCAGCGTT
>JBGTCY010000053.1:0-21129 GCA_041748615.1 Chitinophagales bacterium | reverse complement strand
TCGGTGTGCGGAATAAAATTATCAACAGCACAGTGAAGATGATTCCCAAAAGCGATGAGTGCCGGTGTTTTGTGGCAATGGTGGAAACACTCAACAACAGGTTGCAGGATGAAGTGGTGGAAATTGAAAATCTCGGAATGGTGATTGTGGATGAAGCGCACTATAATTCATTCAGAAAGTTGTTTAAGTTTTTTGAAAATCAAATTTTACTGGGCGTCACCGCCACTCCGCTGAGTTCTAATATCAACCTGCCGATGAAAGACAACTACCGCGAATTAATCGTGGGAGATTCTATTTCAAGGTTGATTGAAAAGGGGTTCCTCGCCAAGGCAACTACTTACAGTTACGATGTGATTCTCAGCTCTTTGAAAATCGGCATCAATGGAGATTACACGGTCAGTTCATCGGAATTGCTGTACAACAATCACCTGATGCAGGATAAACTGCTGCACGCATACGAGGAAAAAGCGAAAGGAAAAAAAACATTGATTTTCAATAATGGAATAAACACTTCGCGCCATGTTCACAAGTTGTTTACAGACGCGGGTTATGAAATCAAACATTTGGATAATACGCATAATGAGCAGGAACGCAGGGAAATTCTTCAATGGCTGAAAGAAAAACCGGACGCGATTGTAACCTCGGTTGGCATTCTCACCACCGGATTTGACGAACCCACCGTTGAAGTAATTATTCTGAATCGGGCGACCCGTTCGCTGACACTCTATCATCAGATGATTGGTCGCGGCTCACGCATCCTGCCGGACAAATCCGCCTTCACGGTGATTGACCTGGGAAACAACGCCCTGCGTTTCGGACTGTGGGACGCGCATGTTGACTGGTATGAAATTTTTCAAAATCCGGAGCAATATTATGAGCGGCTGGCAACGGATGATAGCATTGAGCGACAGTTTAAATATGTGATGCCCGCTGAAATCAAAGCGAGGTTCAGCAAGTCTGCCAATTTAGTTTTTAATGTCAAGGATGAATATCAAAAAGTCATGCGCGAAGGGTTAAGACCTAAAACGGTCATTGACCGGTCCATCGAGCAACATGCGATGATGTGTGTCGAAAACAGCGAAGATATTTTTGAAGCGAGGGAGCTTGCCAAATTATTAGATGAAGATATTCAATTCAGGGTGCGCGATTTTTCTTTCTGTATCGCGAAAAGCACCAAGAATTATCTCAGTTGGCTGCATGAAGATTATACACGAAGGCTGAATACGTTTTTAGGAAAAAAATTCTAAGCGCTTAACGCTTGACCTTTACCAAAATAATGGTAAAATATTTCACAGATTTATCTGTGCTTAATCTGCGAATCTGTGGCAGCTTAAATAGTTTACTTTTTCCGGTTCCTGATTAATCTCACTCCTTTCAGCGATAATTCCAGAAGCAGCAGATAAGTCGCCACAGACAGGAAATAAATGTAGTGGTGAAAAAACAATAATGAAATCAGCATCAGCGTCAGCAGCATCAGGAAATTTCGATGATGCGCAAGCCAGTGAATGGCTTTGTCCAACCCTTTCCGAATCCAGTTTTTATTTTCGGATTCATTGGGCGGAGCGGCCTGTTGCCGGTTGAGTTGTTTGTAGAGCGTGTTGTAAGAAATTAAAAAATAGCTGATAAAAAGAATGAGTAGAAATAGCCACGATAATCGGGTTGCGCCATTTTCCATAGCAATCAATAGGTTCACGATAATCAAGGGACCCGGCATTTTACCAATCAAAGTGTTGTGAAAATCATCGCGTTCAAAAGCCCCAATCAGCACAATCGGGCGACTGTCGCCAATGAGATATTCATCAAACTCACCCAGGTAGAAATAATTTTTATCGGGAATTAAATCCTCCGCATAATACTGATAGTCCGGGATAATTCTGTTCAGATGCAGTTCTTTGTCCATTTGAAATAAATCCAGTCCGAGGAAAGAAAAATGCCGCGCTTCCTTTTTATGAAAATGTTCATGCAGCAGTAGTGGAATTTGTTTATACGTCTTTCCTTCAATAAAACGGTATTTGTAAAATGACTGATTGAATGACGGATTGTATTGAGACAATCCGGTTTGAATATCAAAGATGCAACTGCCCACCGAATCATTTTTCCTGAAATAATCAACCGGCACAATGATTTTATTTTTTTCATCCAACCGTTTTAAAACAGCGCTCAACTGACGGTCAGTCGCCACCGAAAGACTGTCGTTTCCAAGCGGGCGGTCAAACAAAATATCGCAAATGATGTATTGCAGTTTGTCTGAATTATTTTCCAGAATTTCCAAGGTTTCGGCAAGTTTTTTCCGGTCAGTAATGATTTCATTGGTAAGCGAATCATTGTCAAGATAAATTAACTGAGCATTGCGCGAGACATCAAGCAGCAAAAACCGGTTTTCAATGGGCGGAGTTTTTTTCAAATGATGCCAAACTGCGTGTTTAATATGCAGCACCTCACTCATGATGGCATATTCATGTGAAAGCACTAATGGTTTGTTGACTAACCAGAATGTGTAGAACATCAAACCGGCAGTGTTGAGCGTGGTGAATAAAAATGCCCAGCGGTATTTTCTGAAATAGGGAAGCAGAAAGTGCAGGATTCTTTTCAGGAAGAAAAAAAATACCGAGAAGAAAAATGAAAAAAGCTGAAGGGATTTCACAGATGATGTTTCAATAGTTGGCTGCGATTTTTTTGATTTGTTCCCGGATGAGCGAAAGGTGGTTTTCAGAAAGTTTCCCCGCTTCTGAAAAATAAAGCCTGGTAAGGTCATCCGAAATTTCATCGGGAGTCAATCCGGTTTTTTTCAGCGCACTGATTTTTGCGCCAAGATTCATGAGCTGAATCTCCTGAACGACAGTCCGCTCTTTTTTCTTCTTCACATATATCAGATTCCATTTTTCATTTTCTTTTCCGGAAGAAAGTTGTTCAATTTCTTTTTGACTAATCACAATGATTCCGGGCTGAGCGGAAAGTCTGCCGGTAGATTTTCCCATATCGTTTTTTAGTTTGAAATATTGCTTTTCGCTGATTGGATAACGGACATCAGAAAATTGTAAGGTATCATTTCCCCATAACCAATATGTTTCATTGCCGGCAAGATATGCTTTTAAAATATTTATGTTGCTGATGTTTTTCGGCTGTACTTTAAACAATGACCAGGATGGTATTAATGCAATGTCGTAGGCAAATTGAGTTAGCGGATTCTCACTCCGGATAGAGAGGCGGATATGTTGTTTATCCGCATCAGATGAAAACGCGAAAGTTTCTACGGCATGAATCCTGAGGATTTCATTGGTGGATGTATTCAATAATTTGAGCCAATCCTGTTTCGTGGAAAATTGCGCCCCCTGCTGAAGGGTGAACAAATCGGGCACTTCAAATACGTCATTCCGTTTCAATTCTTTTTCTTGAAAAATGATTTTTCCGGAAACTGCCATGACTTTGAATGTCTGGCTAAAAGCGCTTTCAAACATGAACAGCAACAGTAAAATGCTCACGACCGCGATGGAACAGCGGGATACACACTTTTGATTAAACGAAATCATTTGAGGGAAACTCATCTTCAAATTTGATTGATACCACAGGAATATGAAACATGCAAATATCCTATTCTTTCACCACCTTAAAAATCTTTCCGCCTTCGGTCTGTAACAAGTAAATTCCCGAAGACAATTTTGATAAATCAAAACGGAGTTGAGCGTCAAAAGGTGATGATGCCGCAGTGTAGATGCGTTCACCCAGGATATTGCATAAAGTAAAGGTGAGGATTTTCGAAGAAGGTAAAAATTCAACATATAATTCATCAGTCACAGGATTCGGATAAACATTTATTCCGCCAGATTCAATTTCTGAAATGCCTGTCCAATTCAAATAAATCGCGCTGGAAATTGATGAGCATCCATTCGAATCCGTCACTTCCAATTGATAATTCCCTGAAACCTGAATGATGTAATTTGGTGCGTTTGCATTTTGAATGGCTGTTCCATCCAGATACCATTGATAACCGGCAAACTGTTGGGTGCTTGTCACTTCATTCCCATTTACCGTCAAAGCGGGAACGGGTGGATTTTGAAATACTAATACCGTCACGGAATCAACTGAGGAGCATGCCTGATAATTATAAACTTCAACGATGTAAGTGGTCGTAACATTTGGAGTAACTGATGTTGCAGCGGCTGTAGCGCCATGATTCCAAAAGAAAACATTTCCTCCTGAAGCGGAAAGAGTTGCGGTGTCGCCAGTGCATATTTCAATATCCTGTCCGGCATTTGCCGGTGGATAGTTGTGAAATGTCACCTGCATGATTGCGGATGTGTCGGTACAATAATTATTCATGGCAACAACAGCATAATTACCTGAATTGAAAATGAATATCGAAGTGTCCTGAACGCCCGGCAATATATTTCCATTTTCAAACCACACTAATGTATTGAAATTGTAATACACAGCAGTCATTTCAATGGTGTCGCCTTCACAGGCTTGATTATCTCCCGAAATGTATCCTGCCGGAGCGGGATATTCCACGATAGCGATAGCATTTGATGCCGCAGAACAAAGCGCGCTGTCAGTTGCAATCACATGATAAATACCATCCTGGTAAACCAAAAGCGAATCATTTTGCTGACCGGTTAGCGGCACATCATTTTTCACCCATTGCAAAATGTTTACGGTATCAGCCGTGGCTATCAGCCAAACCTTGTCACCGGGACAAAGCGCGGTATCGCCATTGGCAACAATTGAAACTTGCGGAGCAGGTTTCGGAGTGATGGTATGATAAAATGTATCACCTTCGCAACCGCCATTAATGGGCATCACCCAAACTTGCACGATTGAATCCGCCATTACCAATTCGCGGATTGCTCCTGAACCGATGGGGTTTGCACCGGAAAAATACCAGAAATAGCCGGAAGCATTTTGAACAGAATCAAGAGTAAGTCGCACAGTATCACCTTCACACGCTGTGACAGGAGCGCTCATATTTCCACCTGATGAAGCTTGCAAAATTTGCAATGAAATTTGAACCACATTACTGGCAAGTCCCGGCTCGGTGATGTGAAAAGTTATTTGCTTTGCGCCACTCGTCATCCAGGTAATATTATGCGGATGCAAGTCTGCGGAAGTTGCGGGAACAGCGTCTGCTCCAAAATCCCAGAGATATTCCGTGTTGCAGGTTGCACCGGAAAGATTCGCCTGAAATGAAACGCTATCACCCGCGCATGGCTGAGTGTTGCTCGCTGAAATCACAGCAGTCGGGACATGGCAATCCACACAAGTTAACAGCACCTCACACTGAATAAAATTATCTGTTCCGCACTTATCCGTGCAGGATTGATAGCATGTGTCATAGCAGGTTTCAAAACAAGTGTCATAGCAAGTATCATAACAGGTCTGACAGTTGCAGGTGTAGGGATTGCAATTATATGGTACATCATATTGCCTTCTCCAGCACCCTCCGAATGTGCAAGCGCCCACGCATGGACTTGTGAGAATTCCATTGATAGAATCCCAGTCGTTGCTGCAAGGCAAATAGTTATCTTCTTCGCGGTAGCAGGTTTGATAGCAGGTCTGACAGTTACATTGCGTGGGATTGCAATTGTAAGGATTACAGTTGTAAGGGTTGCAGTCAGTCGGATTACAATCGTAGGGGTTGCAGTCAAAATTTCTTTCGCCTGAAAGATTGATTCCCACTTGTCCTGATGCTGGGGCGATAAAAGTTACGGAAGATTGTGCAGCGCAAGCGTCATCATTTTCTGTGATGAAAGAAGTATCAGCTTCATCCCTGACCATGAGATGAGAGTCATATCCGCAACTATCGCAGGTGGAAGCGATGTAAGTTTTTCCCGGAATCAAATCTTCAAAAACCCAGAGCCTTCCGCTGCTTTCATAAGTTTTAGTTACCGGACCCATCCCCACGCATGGAATGCTGCCACTCACAGGTGAAAAATCACAGGAGGCGGACAGGGTGCAGGAAGCCGTATCTACTATCACTGAAAAATCCCGGGAAAAGGAACATCCGTTATGAAACCCGGAGAAAGTTAAGGTGAGCAAACCGCCACCAACGGCAACTATTGCCAATGCCGGATTGAAAGTGTTGCCGGAAATTCCCGGTCCGCTCCAACTACCAGAAGGTGGAGCGGCAAATAATGTCGATACCGGTGAGTTCACACAATAGTTTGATGCCAAACCGGTCACGCTGACTTGTATTTGCGGGAATGTTTCCACTATTGCCGCGCCCGATGCAGTCCCCGTTCCGTTCACATCCGACAGTTGGGTGATTTGATATTGAGTTGTTGTAATCGGCTGAACGGTGCGGGTGTGATGATTGGTTAGAATATTATTCTCTGTTACACCGTCACTCCAGGTAATTGTGAAAGGCGGAGTTCCGCTCAATGCAACATGCAGGTTGGTTGAACTGCCCGTGCAAATGACAGTGTTCCCCGAAACAACCGCTGTCGCAGGCGGAGGCGGCACAGAATAAAACACATCTAAGTAAGGCGCAAACAGACCGGGCTGGTCGCCATTATTGAAAGTGACATAATCATTTCCGGAAGCGTTTGCAGTTGGAAAATAGACTCTGAATTGAGTCAGCCCTGTTTTGTTGATTCTTTGAAATCCGGCAGCCGTCAGGTCAATGCGAATCGTGTATCCGTTGGAAGGAACAGTGCCAATAAAACATCCCGCATTGGAAGCATCAGACGCTGCAAAATAATCGGATACTTCGATTCCATCCGCGCCAAAACTGCCCTGTTTCACATCCACCACCGGCAACCCCAAGAAACCGCCTGAAAATGGATTCGACCCGGAAAGCGAAGCGCGATTGATAAATAAACTCGCGCCTGTGATTGTGGCGTTGTCGGGAATTGCGGCTGTGTTAAAAGAAACAATTCCGCGGTAAGTACTGCCCGAACTCATGTCGCCCATGCGGATAGCGCCTGTGCCGGTTGTTCCATCGGAGCGCACCCATCCGTCATTGTTGCCGCCCTGTGATTTGAACGAAGCGTTCGGATTGCCGCGAAATTTATTCAGGAAATAATTCACGGTTTGATTTACAACAAAGTGACGGTATCCCTCCGCGCTGAGATGAATCGCATCAGAGCCGCCTGCCGCCAGCGCGATTGGCGGGGTCGGGTAATCGGGATTGCCTCCCGGAAATGGCGCGTAGTTTGGTGGCTGCTGACCGGGTGCGGGTACGGAATTGGGTAGAAAAATATTCGGATATCCATACACCCATTGCATCAATCCCATCGAGTTGACATAGTGAATGTGCGGGTCGGCATTCGCCATGTTGATTTTTCGCTGTTCCAATTTTGAAAACGCGGTATTGATTTGCAACGCGTTCGGCTGTCCGAGATTCGCCCACAGCAGTATCGTGGCTGCATCACCGCTCAGCACAGTTTCAACCAAGTTGATGTAATCGTATCCGCTGAATAATACATGAATATTTGGTCGCACAGTTTTAATCGCGTCAATCATCGTTTGCATGTCCGCCTGTATTCGGTCGAACAAAGCGCTTTCTTGTGACGCATTCATGCCGGTATGCCATCCGGGAATCGCACCGTTCATTCCCGCGAGCATGTCGTTGCCGCCAATGCTGATGAGTACGATGTCTATAGCCGGATGCTGCTGAAGTTCGTTGGTGATGGTAGCGAGGTTAGCGGGTTGCGCCCAATAAGAAGCGGTGGTTCCGCCAACTGCCGTATTGTTGCCGCGCTCCAGCTTGTCTCCAAACCCAAACTGGTGAAACACATCACGGTAAGTCCTCAAATCCCACATGATGTGCGTCCAACTGTCGCCCAGCAACATCACCCGCGTTTGGTTGGAAGGAGGGCAGGAGGATTGGCTGAATGTGGAAGAAGAGATAAAAAATGAAAAGAATGTAATTAGTATTAAATAGATGGGTTTATAGTATCGTTTAAAACAACTCATAACTTGTTTGAATGGACTTTAAATTTTAAATCAAATTGATTGAAACTCTGAAAAATACAAAATCAATTAGAATCAGAATATTTATTTTGAATGATTTTTATCACTTTAATGATTTTGAACTTTGTTATCGCAACTTGCTTAAACTATTAAATCCATCCCCACCACTTCATCTGCCAACACCTCCACATCCCGCTGGTCGTGGGTGACATACACGAGCGTAATGCCGGAATGTTTTTTTAAATCTAAAATACAATTCATGACATGTGTTTTCATCTTGCTGTCGAGATTGGAGAGGGGTTCGTCCATCAAGAGCAGTTGAGGTTCAAGCGCTAAGGAGCGGGCAAGCGCGACCAATTGTTTCTGACCACCCGATAATTCATGCGGATAGCGGGCTGACAAGTCGCGGATTTTAAACTTGTCCAGCATTCCTCTCACTTTTTGCTCTTTATCATTTCCCTTCTTCAATCCCCAAGCAATATTGTGTTCAACTGTGAAATGAGACCATAATGCCAAATCCTGAAAAATCAATCCAACTTGTCTTTCCGGTGGAGAAATAAAAATACCGTCACCGGCAACTTGTTTTCCATGGATAAAAATTTTTCCGTTGTGCGGTTTTTCCAATCCGGCTATGAGGCGCAAAATGGTGGTTTTTCCGCTTCCGGTGCTGCCGGTCAAGCATGTGAGTTTGTGAGCGGAGATTTTAAGACTGAGATTTTCAAACAGCTTTTTCTTTCCGTAATTAAAATCAACATTTTCGAAGATTACCCCTGCATCCATGGTTTTTTTCTTGTAATGAAATGATAAAGCGCAAACAGGATTCCCAGCACGACAAATGTAATCATCAACGCGATGAAAACCAGCGCGCTGATGAAAGGTTCGGGCGTATTGTGCATGGAAGTGGCGATTTTCACCGGCAATAAAGAAGTGCCGGGCGGATAAATCACAATACTTGTTCCGACTTCATTCAGGCAAAAAACAAAGCTGATAATGAATGCCGCAAAAAATCCGGGCAGCAGCAACGGAAACAAAATGGAGATGAACCGCTGAAACGTATTTTTTCCGGTGAGCAGTGCCGCTTCTTCAAACGCTGCCGGAATTTTTCCAATCGCATGACCGATGATTTTTGTCGCGATGAATGTAAATCTGCCTGCATAAGCCAATAGGATAATGAGCGGTGAGGCATAAACCGCTTCCAGCACAGGACGATTATAAAAATGGATGAACCCGATTCCCAACACCGCTGCTGGAACCGCGAAAGTCAGCAGCAGCGCGAAGTCAAAATGCGGCACTTTTTTTCTTTCGCTGAAATAGCCAAACACAAAACCCAACAAACAAATCACCAATGCTCCGGCAGTTGCGAAAAGCAGTGATTCAGGAATGGCAGGTTGTAACACTTCGAACGCCTGTTTCAGGTAGTAACCCGTCTCACCGCCTCCTTCCGTTTTGATAAGCGTTCCTTTGAATTCGACAAACTTGGGAGGCGGTTTGAAAGCGTTCATGCAGGAAGCAGCAACCGGGAGCAACACGATACAACTCCAAAAAGTTAACATCAAAATGAAAACCGGAATTCTGAATTGATTCAATTGAAATTTTTCAACCGGATTGCCGCCTGTGCCAATGCTCAGGAACGGTGATTTCAGAAAATAGGCGGATTCAAAAGCCAGCAATAAAAAACAAAGCAGCACGAGCAACACCGATGCCGCGATGGCGGCTTCATGTTCATAAAACGCGGCAAACTGAATGAAAATATCAGAAGCAAAAGTGGGCGTCAGGAAAAAAGTCGCCACTGCCATTTCCGATACGGACAAAATAAAAACCAAAATAAAAGAAGAAAAAATAGCATGTTTGATTAAAGGCAGTTCGATGGTGAGCAACACTTTCAATCTGCCCGCAGTGAGCAATCCCGCTTCCGTGACATTGCGGTGTAGATTGGCAAACGCGCTGGAAATCATCAGCATCGGCAACGGAAAAAAACTGAACACATGCACAAAAACCACAATCCAGTTTTTCCCCTGTAGTTGTGTGATTCCGGCAATATTGAAAACATCTTTCCATGAAACCGCCAGGTAATAAGGCGCGAGCAGCAATGGAATTAAAAACAACAACTTTAAGCCGCCTGCCAAGGGCACATCGCTCTTGCCAATCAACCATCCAATGGTTCCGCCCATCATTGTTGCGAAGAACGCTGCACACAATGACATCAGGCAACTGACAAAGAGCAGTTGAAGTTTATCAGCTTTTAAAACTGAAGCATAATGAACGAAGGAAAAGTTTCCGTTTGGAAACAGGCTGCTCAATAAAGTGAAACAAAGCGGCAGGATGACTGTCGCGGTGAAGAGCAGCGCAACTGAAATATAGAGTATTTTCTTTACCAGTTGTCAATGCGGTTTTTGATGAAAGGTTGAATCTTTTCTAATTGCCGCGCTGTCGCGTCATAATCAATCTGCATGGCGTTAATCGTTTCAATCGCGGGAACATGCTCCGGTGTTTTCACTCCCGGACGCAAAGGAATCTGCATACAGGAAAATGCCAGCTTCGATTCGGTTTCTTTTTCAAGCAAAAACTCTATCAGCTTTTTTCCGTTTTCACTGTTGGGTGAATTCGCAATCAGACTCAACGTGTTGGGCATGATGAGCGTCCCGATGCCGTCACGGTCTAAGTAAATCATCTCCACCGGTTCTCCGGCTATTTGCGCGGCAAACACATCATCGGTATCCGTCAGTCCGCAGGCAATTTCACCCCGGCTCACTTTGCGTTTCACATCACTGTTGCTCGAAGCAAGATGCACTTTGTTTGCGTGAAGGCTGTCAATAAATTGTTTTGCGCGCTCTTCACCTAACAGTTCAAACCATGCGGCTACATGAAAAGTGGTGGTGCCGAACAGCGGGTTTGCAATAGTGGATTTACCGCTGAATTTTTCCTTCGTTAAATCAAAAACCGATTGAGGCGCTTCCGCTTCCGATAACATGTTTTTATTGTAAATCAACACACGCGCCCTGGCGGAAAATCCTGTCCAGTAACCTTCTTTGTCTTTGAATTGCGCGGCAATCTCTTTGGCGTTTTCAGGAAAATAGGATGCGAGAATTTCTTTGTTTTTTAAAACGATGGAGCGCATCGGGTCGCCACTCCAGAACACATCACATTGGGGATGATTTTTTTCCGCAATCAGCCGGTTCAGGATGCCGGTGGATTTTGTTTCTTCCGTATCATATACCGCGTTCACTTTAATACCGGTTTGCTTTTCAAAATCACGCAACACCGGGTCGGCATACACCTGGTCAATGGTGACATATACCACGACTTTGTTTTCTTCCGGGGAACAGGAAAGCAGGAAAAAGTAAAAACAAAAAATGAAAGCGATGTGCAGGGAACTGATGTGCATTGAATTTTATTACAGAACGAATTTAGAAATAGTATTCATTATTGCTTAGTGAAGTTGTCAAAATAAGATCCTCAATTTGAAACCTGCATGAGAAGATATTAGACTTTAGATGTTATGATTGTCCTTATTCAATGTTTTTGAATGATTTGTCTTTCAGTGTGGTTTCAATTTCATTGTAAGGCGATTTTGAAGGGATGGAAGCAATCAGAACATTACAATCCAACACAATTTTCATGGCTTGCCGGAGATGCGGTTATGCTCATTTAGCCACTTTTCCATTGTTTCACGGCTCCAGCCTTTCTCATCCCACATTTTATCCATTTGCCCGGTGGCGCGCTCGGCAAAATAGCGCGTAAGCAGTTGCTTGATTTCGCGCAATTGTTTTTCGCTCAGGTCATATTGAAAAAATTTGAGCAATTCAAGTTGCAGATTGGTGAGTTTGGCTTGTTGTCTCATGATTTAAAGATAATCGCTTATTGTGTTTTATTTTTTTTGCAGGCAGAAAATTCGTATGCTGAATCTTTGGCTATGATGGTGATGGATTGTAAAAAGCAGGCAAGCGATTTGTTAATGGATTTGCCGGATTCTATTTTGAAAGCCCTGATTTTTTTCATGCCCGGAGGTAAAGAACTTCAATCGCGTTCGCTGCGAGTCAAAGAAAGGCATAGTCGTACGAAGCAAGCGCCATCTTCCTCTTTTTTTTACACAGATTTTTCCCATCGCACAGACTGGTAACAAATGCATTTATATTTTAAAATGTGTGGTGAAGTTGATTAAAATCGTTATTTTTATTTTTTTTCTCCCACTTTTTACCACACACGATGATGACCTGTTTTTCGTTGATTGTCTATAATGATATGCACCTTTTGGCTCTCCACATGCAGATGTTGATAGCATGTTGAAAAATATTTTATTAGTATTTTGTGGTAAAATGTGGTAGTTTGTGGAACTATTTATAGTTTAGCATTTCAATCAACCGATTTATCAACCGATTTTCATGGCAGGTTTCTTAGGCGAATTTCCCGTTAGCATTGACGATAAAGGAAGGCTCAAACTTCCCGCATCGCTCAAAAAACAGCTTGACCCCGCGGTCAACGGGCGGTTTGTCATCAACCGCGGCTTTGAAAAGTGCTTAGTCCTTTATCCTTTTGATGAGTGGGAGCGCATCACTGCCCGCGTCAACAAGCTCAACACCTTTAAAAAAGAGAATCGCGAGTTTGTCCGCTTTTTCTATCGCGGGGCAACCGAGTTGACGCTCGACAACGTGGACCGCATGTTGTTCCCCAAACATCTCATGGAGTATGCCGGCATCAAAGGCGAAGCGATGCTTGCCGCACGGAACAAAGTCATCGAAATGTGGAACACCGAAAATTATGAGGGCATGATGGCGATTGACAGCGACCGCTTTGCTGACCTTGCGGAACGTGTGATGGGCGACCTTGAAATGGACGAAGAATGATTAGTCATGACCCCGTCCTGTTGCAGGAAAGCGTGGATGCTTTGCAGGTGAAGCCGGATGGCATTTATGTAGATGTGACCTATGGGGGAGGAGGACATTCCCGTGAAATATTGAAACGGTTGACGACCGGAAAGCTCGTTGCTTTTGACCAGGACAGCGATGCGGTAAACAGTGCGGAAAGCAGCGACAACTTGATTTTAATCCATCAGAATTTTCGACACTTGAAACGATACTTGCAATTATATGATTTGATTCCCGTGGATGGCATTTTAGCCGACCTGGGCGTGTCATCCCATCAGCTCGATACACCGGAGCGGGGGTTTTCACATCGCTTCGATGCATCAATCGACATGCGCATGGATGTGAGCGGTTCCCTGACCGCGCGTGAGATTCTGAATCAATATTCGGAGAAAGAATTGCAAAATGTTTTTCAGGAATACGGTGAAGTGGAGAATGCAAAAACACTTGCTAAAAAAATCGTGGAAGCGCGTTCAGTTCAGAAAATTGAAACCATTGATGAATTGAAAAAAATCGCTGAACCTGTTTCCAGAAGCAACATCCACAAATATCTCTCGAAAGTTTTTCAGGCGTTGCGCATTGAAGTGAACCAGGAACTCAACGTGTTGAAAGAATTTCTTCAGCAATCGCTCGAAGTGTTGAAGCCGGGCGGCAGGCTTGTCGTCATCGCATATCATTCATTGGAAGACCGGTTGGTGAAAAATTTTATCAAAACCGGAAATGTAACCGGAGAAATTGAAAGGGATTTTTACGGAAAATATACATTGCCATTTAAATTAATCAGTAAAAAACCAATCCTCCCCTCTGAAGCTGAAATCAAAAGAAACACCAGAGCGCGAAGCGCAAAGATGAGGGTAGGGGAGAAGGTAGAGGTGGTTTAAGGTTTGATGTTTAAAGTTTTTTTAATGAGCCGAGAGATTTTAGATGATAGAATTTAGATGTGAGACAATGAAGTATTCGGTGGTATTGTAAAATGTTCTTTTCATAAATAAAAGGTAAACAGTTCGGAATTAGTTGGCTATTTAAAGTAATCAGTTCGGACTCCCTCGCTCTTTTGGAGCGGGGGGCGGGGGGTGAGGCTTTTTGGGGAGAGACTTTAATAAATTAAATAATACAGGAGAAGTTAAAAAATCATGTTTAAAAAATACATTACATCCTTCGCGCAAGCATTCTTCAAGCTGGATTTCAACAACATGCTGAAGCCTGAAAACCTTGTGAAAAATATACCCTATTTCCTTTTCCTGGTTTTTCTGGCGATGCTGTATATCGGGAATACACATTCGGTGGAAGGTACGGTCAGGAAGATTGACCGCATGAAAACAGAACTCAAAGAAGCCCGCTGGAATTACATGTCCGCCAAATCGGAATTAATGTACAAAAGCAAGCAGACAGAAGTTGCAAAAGCAGTAGAGCATATCGGATTAAAAGAATTGACGCATCCTCCTCAAAAAATTGTAACACAAAATTGAGTATTAAAAGAAACATATTATTAAGAATCTATCTTGCTTTTTTCGCGGTGTGCCTGCTGGGAGTGGCGATTGTGTTCCGTGCTTACCAGATACAGCAGGTGGAAGGAGTGAACCTCATCAGCATTGCCGACAGCCTCACGACTGACTATAAGCCGATTGATGCCGAGCGCGGCAACATCCTTTCGGAAGACGGCAGGCTGCTCGCGACTTCGCTGCCCTATTTTGAAATCCGTGCCGATTTTAATTCTGACGCGCTAACGGACAAATTATTTTTTGAGCAGGTGGATTCGCTCGCGTGGCACATCACCATGTTCAAGGGCGACCGCTCTATTTCTCATTACAAACAGATGCTCATCAATGCCCACAGGTCGGGCAATCGTTATTTGCTGATTGCCCGCAATGTCACCTATCCCGAGTTGCAGGACATCAAAACCTGGCCTCTTTTCCGCGAGGGCAGATACAGGGGCGGCTTGATTGCCATACAGAATAACAAACGCACCATGCCTTACAAGCTGCTCGCACACCGCACCATTGGTTATGTGAGAGAAGGAGTGAAGCCCGTGGGATTAGAAGGAAGCTATGATGCGCACCTCACCGGCACGGAAGGCAAGCGGCTCATGCAGCGCATCGCGGGCGGCACCTGGATTCCCGTGAATGACGACAATGAAATCATGCCCGAAAACGGGAAAGACATCATCACCACCATTGACATCAACCTCCAGGATGTCGCGGAAAACGCGTTGCTGAAAGCGTTGCGCAAACACAAAGCCGCCCATGGTTCGGCTGTGGTGATGGAGGTGAAAACCGGAAAAATACGGGCGATTGCCAACCTCGGTTCTATGAGCGATGGCGACTATTGGGAAAAATACAATTACGCGATTGGTGAAGCGACTGAACCCGGCTCAACGATGAAACTGGCGGCAATGATTGCCTTGCTCGAAGATGGTTATGTGAACCTGAACGACAGTGTTGACCTGAATAAAGGAACCACTGAATTCCATAAAATGAAAATGCTGGATTCCGAAAAACATGAGTTCCGCAACGTGTCCGTGCAACAGGCTTTTGAAATTTCCTCCAATGTGGGTATTTCAAAATTAGTCAGCCAGCACTACGGTTCCCAGCCTTCAAAATTCGTGGAACGCCTGCGCGATTTGAAAATTGACCAGCCGGTAGGAGTGGAAATTGAAGGCGAAGTGAAACCTGTAATTAAACATCCAAAAGACAAAAGCTGGAGCGGCACCACTTTGCCGTGGATGTCCATCGGTTATGAAATGACACTGACACCATTGCAGATTTTGACTTTGTATAATGCCGTTGCCAATGATGGTAAAATGATGAAACCTTATTTGGTGACTGAAATTCAGCGCTATGGAAAAACGGTTGAGCAATATATGCCGATCGTGTTGAATGATAAAATCTGCTCCGCGCCCACGTTGAAAAAAGTGAAATCAATGCTGGAGGGAGTGGTGGAAAACGGAACTGCAAATCACCTGAAATCTTCCAACTATTCTTTTGCCGGAAAAACCGGTACCGCGCGCATTGCGAATGATGACAAAGGTTACAAGGAGAATTTAATTTACCAGGCATCTTTTGTCGGGTATTTCCCGGCAGATAATCCGGTTTATTCATGTATTGTCGTCATCAATTCACCGAAAAGCGGAGTGTATTATGGTGGTTATGTCGCGGGTCCGGTTTTCCGCGAGATAGCGGATAAGGTGTTTTCCAACAACACGCAAATGCACGAGCCGGGCAACAAGCGCGAAACTTTCCAGGCGGAATTGTTGCCGGGCGCGAAAAGTGGTTATCGCCATGATGTCAGCACCATTTATGAATCCCTCGGCATTTCCTGCAATTATTCCCCCGATGTGGAATGGGTGTATGTCGAACGCAAGCATAATTCTTTCGAACTGCGTGAGCGTGAAATTGCTGACGGATTCATCCCCGATGTACGCGGAATGGGACTGCGTGACGCGGTGTATCTGCTTGAAAATCTGGGAATGAATGTCCGCTTTTCCGGTGTCGGTAAAGTGAAATCACAATCCATCCGCTATGGCACCAAAGCACAGCGCGGCATGGAAATAACCCTTGAGTTAAGCTGATGAAAAAACTGACAGACATATTATACAAGGTCAGCCTCGTTGAAACAGCGGGAACAACGGATAAGATGATTTCGTCTGTTGTTTTCGATTCGCGCAAGGTGGAAAAAGATTGTTTGTTCGTTGCCGTGCGCGGAATGCAAGCCGATGGACACCGGTTCATTCAACAGGCAGCGGAACAGGGCGCAGCGGCTGTCATCTGCGAATCCATGCCTGAAACGCGCAGTGAACAAGTGACCTATCTCAAAGTGAAAGACAGCGCAGTCGCATTGGCGATTCTCGCGCATAATTTTTTTGATGAGCCGTCCGCCAAACTAAAAGTGGTCGCCATCACCGGAACCAACGGAAAAACAACGACCGCCACATTGCTCTTTCGCCTGTTCCGTTCATTGGGATTTAAAGCGGGATTGCTTTCCACCGTTCAAAATCAAATCAATGATGCGGTGATTCCCGCAACGCACACCACCCCCGATGCAGTGCAGTTAAACGCGCTGCTTGCCCGCATGGTCAGCGAGGGCTGTGAGTATTGTTTTATGGAAGCGAGTTCACACGCTATCGTGCAGCATCGCGTGAAGGAAATCAAATTTGCGGGTGCGGTGTTTACCAACATCACCCACGACCATCTTGACTATCACAAAACATTCAAGGAATACATTGCCGCAAAGAAAAAATTGTTTGATGAATTACCCGAAAACGCTTTCGCTTTAATCAATGATGACGACCGCAATGGCAGAGTCATGGTGCAAAATACCAAAGCGAAAGTCTATTCCTACAGCCTGAGAAAACCCGCTGAATTCCGCCTCAAGATTCTTGAAAGTGCGTTCAACGGTTTGATGTTGAATGTTGACGGACTGGAATTACACACCAAACTGATTGGTCATTTTAACGCATACAATATTCTCGCGGTGTATGCCACCGCTTCGTTGCTTGGAGTTGAAAAAATGCAGGCATTGAAAGCCGTCAGCGCGCTTGATGCCGCGGAAGGAAGATTTGATTGTTACATCACTCCCCGAAAAAAAATCATCGGTATCGTGGATTACGCGCACACTCCTGATGCGCTGAAAAATGTGCTGGCATCCATCAATGCCATCAGAACCGGAAACGAACAGGTCATTACCGTGGTAGGATGTGGCGGCAACCGCGACAAGGAAAAACGACCGGTGATGGCGCGCATCGCCTGTGAGTTGAGCAGTAAAATCGTGTTTACTTCCGATAATCCGCGTAACGAAAACCCCGAAGAAATTTTACAACAAATGCAGGAAGGCGTAACGCTGAATTGTAAAAGAAAAGCGCTGACTATCGTTGACCGGAAAGAGGCGATTAAAACCGCGTGCTCACTCGCCTCAGCGGGAGACATTATTCTCCTGGCGGGAAAAGGACACGAAAAATATCAGGAAATCAAAGGAGAAAAATTTCCTTTTGACGATAAAGAAATATTAATGGAAACCCTGCAAGCCTTTGACGAATAATGCTTTATTATCTATTTGAATATCTTAATCAGAATTTTGACCTTCCGGGCACAGGGCTGTTCCAGTACATCTCCTTTCGCGCAGCAATGGCAATCATGGTCTCGCTCACGATTTCCATGTTGTTTGGCGGCAGTTTAGTAAAGATGCTGAGGAAAATGCAGATTGGTGAAACAGTGCGCGACCTCGGATTGCAAGGTCAGAAAGAAAAAGAAGGAACGCCCACGATGGGCGGCTTAATCATTCTTGGCGCGATTGTCATTCCCACTTTGTTGTTTGCCAAGTTGGATAACATTTACGTCCTCCTGATGTTGCTCACCACTGTCTGGATGGGCTTCATCGGATTTCTGGATGACTACATCAAGGTTTTTAAAAAAGATAAAAGAGGACTTGCCGGCAAGTTCAAAATTTTCGGGCAAGTCGGGCTGGGACTGATTGTCGGGGCGACCTTGTTTTTCAGTAAAGATGTAGTCGTAAGTCAGAAAATTTCCGAAGACATCTTATTGCAGGCAAACGCGTTCGACCAGGAAACAGGGCGCAAAATCCGCGACCAGTATTACATTGACACCAAGCAGACGATTACAACCATTCCGTTTCTGAAGGATGAGGAAATTGACTACTCCCGCCTGCTTTGGTTTCTTGGTGATGATTATGCGAAATGGGGTTGGTTGGTGTTTATTCCCATCGTGATTTTCATTGTAACAGCGGTATCGAATGGCGCTAACCTCACTGATGGATTAGATGGGCTGGCGACCGGCACTTCCGCCATCATCGGTGCAACGCTGGGCGTGTTCGCGTATGTGTCCGGCAACATCATCTTCTCCGATTATCTCAATATCATGTATATCCCCAATTCGGGAGAGCTGGTGATTTACTCCGCGGCTTTCATTGGCGCGTGCATTGGTTTTTTGTGGTACAACTCGTTTCCTGCGCAGGTGTTCATGGGCGATACCGGCAGTCTTGCCATTGGCGGCATCATCGCGTCACTGGCAATTATCCTTCGCAAAGAATTACTGATACCGATTTTGTGCGGCATTTTTTTAGTCGAAAATCTTTCGGTGATGCTCCAGGTGGGTTATTTCAAATACACTAAGAAAAAATTTGGAGAAGGCAGGCGCATTTTAAAAATGTCGCCATTGCATCATCATTATCAGAAGTTGGGCATGCATGAATCCAAAATTGCTGTCCGCTTTTGGATAGTCGGAATCATGCTGGCAGTGTTTACAATCGTGACTTTGAAAATACGATAATTTGATTTGTTGATGTGTCGATGAGCGAATGAGTTGATTAATTAAAAATAATAAAAGATAAATATCTGATGTCTAATATCTCAAATCTGGTTATCCTGGGCGCTGGCGAAAGCGGTGTAGGCGCAGCCATGTTGGGATTGAGAAAAGGATACAAGGTATTTGTTTCTGACTTTTCAAAAATTAAAGACAAGTATAAAATTCAATTGGAAGAAAAAGGAATTCCCTTCGAGGAGGAACAACATTCTGAAAAAATCATTTTGAAAGCGGACCTCGTGATTAAAAGTCCGGGCATTCCGGAAAAGGCGGTGATTATGAAAAAAATCAGGGCGAAAAAGATTCCGGTGATTTCGGAAATCGAATTTGCCGCGCAACATACAAACGCGAAAATTGTCGCCATCACCGGCAGCAACGGTAAATCAACCGCCACCAGCCTGACTTATCATATTTTCAAAAAAGCCGGACTTAATGTAGCAATCGGAGGAAATATCGGGTTGAGTTTCGCGCGACAGGTTGCAGAGCATGACTATGACTGCTATGTGCTTGAAATCAGCAGTTTTCAGTTGGATGATATTCAACATTTCAAGCCGGATGTGAGTGTGTTGCTCAACATCACACCCGACCATCTTGACCGCTACGGATATGATTTTGAGAATTATATCCATTCGAAATTCAGAGTTACTGAAAATCAAACCAAAAAACAGGAATTCATCTATTGTGCGGATGACGAGGTGATTTTAAATCACTTGAAAAAAATCAAAGTGAAAGCCGCGATGCTGCCATTTAGTTTAAAAAAAAAGCCCGGATGTGTGGGCTACACGGAAAAAGAAAAATTATTTATTCATCATAAAACCCCATTCAACATGTCTATCAGCGATCTGTCCTTAAGAGGAAACCACAACATTTACAATTCACTTGCAGCCTGCATTGCTTCAAAGAGCTTTGACATCAGCAATCAAATCATCCGCGAAAGCCTGATGGATTTCAAGGGATTGGAACACCGCCTTGAAAACGTCCTCAGAATTGGAGGAGTGGAATTTATCAATGACTCAAAAGCGACCAATGTCAATTCCACCTGGTATGCGCTGGAGTCAATGAATAAGCCCGTCATCTGGATTGCAGGCGGAGTGGACAAAGGCAATGATTATGAACCTTTGATTCCATTGGTGAAGAAAAAAGTGAAAGCGATTGTCTGCATGGGCATAGATAACCTGCGCATCCATGAGTCTTTCGCGCGTCATGTTGATTTGATTGTGAATACCATGAGCATGAAAGAATCCGTAAAGGTTTCAAATTTCCTGTCGGACAAGGGAGATGTAGTGTTGTTGTCGCCTGCCTGCGCCAGCTTCGATTTGTTTCAGAACTATGAAGACCGCGGCAATCAGTTCAGGGAAGCGGTGAGGAATTTGTAATCAAATTTTTGTGAAGTGAGATGTTAGATTTTAGAAGACAGATGAATGATATTAGATTTTAGATGTTAGATTTTTATGTTTGAAAAATTTAAAAAGAATTATCGAAAAGTAATTGAAAACATTTGCATTTTAATCAGGACATGAACAAAAACCGAAAGCTAAAACGAACAATTAAAATCGGAAATACAATTTTATAAACTCAATTCAATGCAAGCAATTTTCAACCGGCTTCATGGAGATAAAATCATCTGGATGGTGGTTTTTTTATTGTCAGTGTTTTCACTGCTGGCTGTGTATAGCTCCACCGGTACGCTTGCCTATAAGTTTCAGCAGGGCAATACGGAGTATTATCTGTTCAAGCATTTGTCCATTCTTGTAATAGGGTTAGTGTTGATGTATTTGGCTCATCTCATTGACTATCGTTATTATTCCCGGATTGCGCAACTGCTATTATATGTATCGGTGCCTTTATTGATTATGACCTATTTTATCGGAACGGAAATCAACCAGGGTATCCGGTGGATTACCTTGCCGGTCATCAATCTCACTTTCCAGACTTCCGATTTGGCAAAGCTCGCGCTCATCATGTTCATCGCGCGCGTGCTTTCGAAAAAGCAGGATATCATTCATGATTTTAAAAAGGCTTTTTTACCCATCATTTTTCCGGTA
>JBGTCY010000052.1:0-30964 GCA_041748615.1 Chitinophagales bacterium | reverse complement strand
GAATTAAAAACTGACGAAGAAAAAATTGCACAACAGGATGTCCGGTTAAAAGAAATTGAAGCACAGTTGATTCAGGCTTACTCCGAAAAAGAAAACTTTGAAAAAACGCTCTCCGAAGTAGAAGGGAATTATTATGAAGGTCGCGGTGCCATCACCGAGGTGGAGGATAAAATGAAAAGTCTACAGAAAAATCGCGCACACATTGATTTGCTGCTCACCGAAATTAAAGATAAAAGTACTGAAATACGTATTGAAATGAACGCGATACGCGAGCGCTTGTCAGTGGAGTTTCATGTCAATCTTGACAACCTGCTTGAAGAACAACCCGCGGAAGGATTGATTGAGGAAGAAGTGCGCGAAGCGGTGCTGAAAATCCGCAACCGCTTAGACAATTTCGGGGAAGTGAACCCGATGGCGGTGGAGGCGTTTGACGAAATGAAACAGCGGTTTGATTTTATTACCGCGCAGAAAAATGATTTGGTGGAAGCCAAAAAATCATTGCTTGACACCATGAACGAGATTGAAGATTCAGCGAAGGGAAAATTCATGGAAGCGTTTGAAAAAGTGCGGGAAAACTTTCAGAATATTTTCCGCACGTTGTTTTCGGAAGAAGACACATGCGATATGCTGTTGCTGAATCCCGACAATCCGTTGGAGTCTGAAATTGAAATCATCGCTAAGCCAAAAGGGAAAAAGCCGCAAACTATCAATCAGCTTTCCGGTGGCGAAAAGTCACTCACGGCTTTGGCAATTCTCTTCTCGCTTTACCTGCTGAAACCCGCACCGTTCTGTATTCTCGATGAGGTGGACGCTCCGCTCGATGATGCCAACATTGACAAGTTCAACAAAACGATTCGCCACTTTTCACAAGAGTCGCAATTCATCTTGGTGACGCATAACAAACAAACAATGGCTTCCGTAGATGTCATCTACGGTGTGACAATGCCCGAAATCGGAGTTTCAAAAGTGGTTCCGGTAGATTTCAGAAGTCTGAATTAACCGAGGGAATAACCTCAAGCTATCCCGAAGGAGATGTAAAAAAGAACTGTGTTCGGGATATACCATGGGGAAAGCGCATCAAAGTTCGAAAACCTGTTTTCTGATGGTATATTTTCGGACTGAACAAAAATGTTTTTTTTAATAGAGTATAATCCATCCTGACCAGAACAAAATCGCAAGTACTCCCAATATAATACCAACTATCGCCATGCCGCGTCTGTCAGTCCCTTTTCTCAGAGCAATCGCACCGGTGATAATAGCGACTAATCCCAGCAGAAATGAGCCGTAATAAGACGCAAAAGCGACTATGCCGGTAACCAAAGAAACAACTGCCAAAATATTCGCCCCACTCGCCCGGCTGCTGATACCATATTTTGATTGAATTTTTCCAAAAACCTTTTCTTTCAACTTCCCAAAAAACGTAATTTTTTCATTCGTTTGAAATTCTTTATTTTCAAATTTGGTGGCGGTTTTATTTAAAATCCGGCTTGCAAATTTGTTATCGGTTGTGCTCGCGGTTAATCGTAATTCATCCGCCATCATACTTTTAATCTGAGATGCAGTTAAAACTTCTCCCTCATTTTGATTGAAAGACTCGGCATAAAATACTTGTTCCTCTGAATGAAGTGTTTCTGCCGGAAGTTCGATTTCCCCGATATGCTGAACCTGATTATTTATCGGCTCAACCTCATAAAATGAAAATTCTGATGAAACCGGAATGGCTTCCCTGACTTTTGATTGATACGCGGATGAGGCTACTTCAAATTTTGATTGATTTGAGGAATTATTTCTATTGATATTTCCTTCTTTGCCGACATTACAGGATGTAATAAAAATCAAAGTGGCGATTGATAAAATATATTTCATCTTCATTGTGTGTGAGTTTTTTTATTTATAAATGATTGGTTGATTTTTTTTGAACGCCAGGAATAAATACTTATGCCACACCAAGTCACCATTACAGTGACTCCAATATAAAAGCTATTCTAAACATCAGCAATCAGATTTCCAAAACCTTATCAATGAAATACTTCATTTTCAAAACATCCACTGATAAGATTTTGGAAATCCTTCCTGCTTTCCTGCTATTTAATGAATATATTTTACCTGCAATTGTAACCGGCAGCTTCCAACCCGTCAATGGTCAAACCATATTCGGTTTTACTTCCGTAATCTCCTTCGCAAACTCTGACTTCAGGAGATGAGTCTTTGGTACATATCTCACATTTCCTGCAGGAAGTGAATCCCATGGAAATGAAAACTGCTAATGCGGAAAACAAAAATGCTTTTTTCATTTTTTAAATATTTAATGGTTAAAAGAATAATTTATTCAATTGATTAGACCGCTCTTCTCCCGCTGATTACCCGGAAGATAACCGCGATGAGTGCGATAACCAGCAAAACGTGGATAATGCCGCTTGTTTGAAAAGCAAAGAATCCAACAGCCCATCCGATAATCAGAATGACGGCTACGATGTATAAGAGATTTCCCATGATTTTTGTATTAAATGGTTTGTTTAATAATTCCTCAAAAGTAAGAGCGCTATCAACCGAAACCATTATACAATTTTGTAAAAATGTTATATAATTCACACTATGGTCATTCTGTGTTTAGATGATAAATGAGGTTTGTCAAATTAACATCCGCAATTTGAGACGTTAGACTTAGAGGATTAGATTTTAGATTAGATGACCTTATGATTAGATTTCACCCCTATTATACTTGCATATATTGTTTTATATTTAATGGTACGGACGGAACTCTATAAAGCTAAAAGCCCTGTAAGGGCAACCTTTTGGTAGAAAATATGTGCGTGCAAAAAGAATATTCAAGCCCCATCGGGGCGACCTTTTTTGTCAATTGCGTTAACGAGAACTCGGGGTAAATGGTGAATTTTTTCAGGATTTTAACCTGTATTTTGATGAAAATATTTTGAAAGGGTTCCTATCGTTCTTCAATCTAAAATCTATAGTCTGATAGCAAACAGCGCCAATCGCGAAAGTTTTTTTAAACAACATTACTAAATAATGCTTTCAAATCCAGGTTCAGTCATTTTGCATCACATCACCCCGCCACTGCCTTCTTCTTTGGCTTCACATTGTTTTCATTTTTGAAAAACAGGATACCGTTTACTTCGTCCACATAAATTGTTTCGTTAGGTTTCAATTCTCCTCCTAACATTTTTTTCGACAATTCATTCACTAATTGTTTTTGAATGAGGCGTTTCAAAGGACGCGCGCCATATTGCGGGTCAAAACCTTCTTTCGCCAGCCAGTCTAAGGCGTAGTCGCTTAGTTCAATTTTGAGATTGCTTTCACTCAACAAGTTTTGCAATTCTTCGACTTGCAGCCTCACGATTTCTCGGATGTCTTTTTTCGTGAGCGGGTTGAAGAGGATGATTTCATCCACGCGATTGAGAAATTCCGGTTTCAATGATTTACGCAACAGGTTCAGCACTTCAATGCGGGTTCTTTCAGCCGTTTCTTCAAACTTCTCCTCTCCCACTCCATCAAAATTGTCGCGGATGATATCGGAACCCATATTGGAGGTCATGATGATAATCGCGTTTTTGAAATTCGCCATACGTCCTTTATTATCTGTCAGTCTGCCGTCCTCCAGCACCTGCAATAAGATGTTGAACACATCGGGATGCGCTTTTTCGATTTCATCCAGCAACACGACT
Organism: Chitinophagales bacterium; assembly: GCA_041748615.1. Taxonomy (GTDB): domain Bacteria; phylum Bacteroidota; class Bacteroidia; order Chitinophagales; family CAIOSU01; genus JBGTCY01. Next base: position 27,281 of record JBGTCY010000052.1, on the reverse strand, counting down.
GAGTAGGGTTTTCTGCGCACGGCTTCGGTCAATTGACCGCCTTCGTCATAACCCACATAGCCGGGAGGCGCACCAATCAAACGCGACACCGAATGCCGCTCCTGGTATTCCGACATGTCAATGCGCGTCAAGGCGTTGTCATCATTAAACAGGTAATTCGCCAGCGCTTTTGCTAATTCAGTTTTGCCGACACCGGTCGTGCCGAGAAAAATAAATGACCCAATCGGACGGTTGGGATTTTGCAATCCCGCGCGGCTTCTACGGATGGCGTCCGCGACTGCTGTAATCGCCTCTTCCTGTCCAATCACGCGATGATGGAGTTCCTCTTCTATTTTCAGCAGTTTTTGTTTTTCGCTTTGCAGCATTTTCGCCACCGGAATACCGGTCCATTTGGAAACAATTTCCCCGATATCCTCGGCATCCACCTCGCCTTTCATCAGGCGATTGCCGCCTTCCATTTCACTGAATTCTTTTTCTAATTTGGAAAGCGCGTCTTCGGTGGCTTTGATTTTTCCGTAGCGCAATTCCGCTACTTTCGCGTAGTCACTCGCGCGCTCCGCACGTTCGGCTTCAAGTTTCGCCTGCTCGATTTCCTCTTTCATCCCCTGAATTCGGTTCACGAATTCCTTCTCTGCCTGCCATTCGGACTTCAGTTTGTTGCGGTCTTCAGAAAGGTTGGCGATTTGCTCATGCAACTTTTGCAGTTTGGTTTCATCTTTTTCCCGCTTAATCGCTTCACGTTCGATTTCCAACTGCCTGATTTTCCTTTCCAGCTCATCCAACTCTTCAGGAAGTGAATCCATTTCCAACCGTAATTTTGCTGCAGCTTCGTCAATAAGGTCAATCGCTTTGTCCGGTAAAAAACGGTCGGTGATGTAGCGTTGCGACAATTCCACGGAAGCAATCACCGCTTCGTCTTTAATGCGCACTTTATGGTGAGTTTCATAGCGTTCTTTGATGCCGCGCAAAATGGAAATCGCGTCTTCGGGCGATGGTTCGTCCACGAACACTTTCTGGAAACGCCTTTCGAGCGCTTTGTCTTTTTCGAAATATTTCTGGTATTCATTCAGGGTGGTCGCGCCCACTGCTCGCAGTTCGCCCCGCGCCAAAGCCGGTTTCAAAATATTTGCGGCATCCATTGCGCCTTCGCCTCCTCCCGCCCCGACCAATGTATGGATTTCGTCAATGAAAAGAATGATTTGCCCGCTGGCTTCGGTAACTTCTTTCACTACAGCTTTCAGTCTTTCTTCAAATTCGCCTTTGTATTTCGCACCGGCAATCAACGCGCCCATATCCAGCGCGTAAATGATTTTTGATTTGAGATTTTCCGGCACATCACCTTGCAGGATGCGGTGCGCAATACCTTCGGCAATGGCAGTTTTACCTACCCCCGGCTCACCGACCAAAATCGGATTGTTTTTGGTTCTGCGCGAAAGGATGTGCATCACCCTTCTGATTTCTTCATCTCTGCCAATCACGGGGTCTAACTTGCCCTGCTGCGCCATGCGGTTGAGGTTGTTCGCGTATTTATCCAACGCGTTGTATTTTGCTTCGGCATTCTGGTCGGTCACATTGGAGCCTTTGCGCAATTCTTTGATTGCGGCTTTCAGTCCCTCCGCAGTCGCACCCAATTCTTTCAACAGCTTGCCGATTTCATCTTTGCCAGCCACCAGTGCCAGCAGTAAATGTTCAATTGAAACAAATTCATCTTTGAATGCCTTGAGGTAGTCCTGCGCCTGCATAAAAGCCTGGTTGGCATCCCGCGAAAGAAATGTTCCCGCTTCACCCGACACTTTCGGGAAACGGTTGATGATTTCATCCAATTTGCTATTAAGAATGGTCGTATTGACCGATAATTTTTTCAGCAGATAGTCCACAGTGCTTTCATCTTCCAAAAGCAATGCTTTCATGATATGCGAGGTTTCAATGGCGCTGTTGCGATTGCTGAAAGCCAATTGTTGCGCTTTCTGCACGGCTTCCTGTGCTTTGATAGTAAAATTGGTCAGGTTCATAAGAATGATTTGATGTCAAATGTCGTCAATAATCATTCCGTGGACAAAACTTAATAATAACCTGAATTTCTGTCATATAAAATTTGATGCAGTAGCCAACCTGTCATCCTAAAAACAAAAAAGCCAGACGAATTGCCCGGCTTTAATTGCTTGATGGAAAAATAATCAGGCAGCGAGGTCTAACTCTTCGCTGTCATAATCCATGTGATGAAATTTCTGATTTTTCACTTTAAACCGCTCCCGCCTTTCTTTCTTTCTTTTGCGGGCAGCATCATTTTCGAAGTTATCCTCAAAATCCCAGCTCCTCTTCTTCAAATCTGACTTCCTGTTGTTAATCTTCATACTTCCAATAAAATTTAAGGTTAAACCAAACATTACAATACATGTTGGGTCCTTAGGCGAGATAATCTATTTTACGAAAGCGGATAAAAAAAGGTTTTTGAGAAAGTAATTTTTTTAATTTTCGCCTATCCTTTCAAATAATTAAGTGTATGCGTTTCAAAATACGAGTATGTTAAATTCGGGACTTCGCGCGTTTTTCATCCCCTACAATCTACATTTTAAAAAACCGGGAGGCACTTCCCGCGGCATTCTATATGACCGTCATCTTTGGCTGCTGGTAATCTATCAGGAGAATGTGCCGGATGTAAAAGGGATTGGTGAATGCGCACCGCTGAAAGGATTGAGCATTGATGACCGCGTAGATTTTGAAATCAAGTTACGCGAAGTCTGCAATGATATTTCCAATACACAGTTTTGGCTGGATGAAGGATTAACGGAATTTCCTTCCATCAAATTCGGATTAGAAACCGCCCTGCTTGATTTGAGTAATCAGGGAAAAAGAATATTATTTCCGTCTCCATTTACACAAGGTAAAGAAGGCATTCATACCAATGGACTCATCTGGATGAATGATTTTGAAAAGATGCTGCTGCAGGTGGAAGAAAAACTGTCGGCAGGTTTTCGATGCATCAAAATGAAAATCGGTGCGATAGATTTTGAAAAAGAGATGGAACTGCTGCGTTTCATCCGAAAAAGTTTTCCGGAAAAAGAAGTGGGAATCCGGGTGGATGCCAATGGAGCTTTTAGCCCGGAAGAAGCTTTGCAAAAGTTAGAGCGCCTCTCAAAATTTAAACTACATTCCATTGAACAGCCTATCCGGCAGGGACAAAAGGAAGCGATGAAAATGCTTTGTAAAAAATCGCCTGTACCGATAGCGCTGGATGAAGAGTTAATTGGTATTTTTTCAAAAGAAGAAAAAAGAAATTTGTTAGCTGAAATTCAGCCGCAATACATCATTCTGAAACCGACATTAGTGGGCGGCTTTCAGGAATCAAGGGAATGGATTCAATGCGCGGAAGAATTAAAAACAGGCTGGTGGATTACCTCCGCTTTGGAATCCAATATCGGACTGAATGCGATTGCGCAATGGACGTATTCACTGAACAGTAAATTGCCGCAAGGTCTCGGAACAGGTCAACTTTTCACCAACAACTTTGAAAGTCCATTGAAGATGAATGGCGAATATTTGTTTTTTGATTCCGAAAAAAAATGGATGTTGCCAAAAGAAATTGAACATTGAAAATTTTCACACCTTTGCGACTATGCATGTAGAAATTTATACCGATGGTGCCGCGCAGGGAAATCCCGGTCCGGGCGGATATGGCGTCATTTTGAAATATGGCGACAAGGCTAAGGAGTTGTCAGCGGGCTACCTACACACGACAAACAACCGCATGGAACTGATGGCGGTGATTGCAGGGCTTGAAGCGCTGACTCGTGACGGTTTGGATGTGCGCATTACATCCGATTCAAAGTATGTGGTGGATTCCGTGGAGAAAGGCTGGCTGTTCGGATGGATGAAAACCGGTTTCAAAAACAAAAAAAACAAAGACCTGTGGATGCGTTTTCTGAAAGCTTACAACAGACATAAGGTGAAGTTTCACTGGATAAAAGGGCACAACAACCATCCTTATAATGAGCGCTGCGATGAACTTGCCATAGCGGCAGCGCAAAGCGGACAATTGTTAAAAGATTCAGGGTTTGAAAGCGGATTATATAATTGAGCGGAAAGTTTAATCTTACTCCACCACAAACCACGGATTCAGCAAATCTTCTTTGTTATACTGCAACGGTTGCCGTGATTCCGTATTCAGCACTTTTCTGCCTGCTTCCGATGCGATGACATGCGCGGCTGCCGTATCCCATTCCATCGTAGGTCCAAAGCGGGGATATACATCCGCAGCGCCTTCCGCCACCAAACAAAATTTCAGCGAACTGCCCGCGGGCAAAAAATCAACCGCTTTATTCTGATGTTTTAATTGTTCTACAAATTGTTTGACTTCTTCCGTTTGATGAGAACGGCTACCAATCACCACCACATTTTTCCTTACTGAATAATGCAGGTATTTATTACTTAATTTTTTCACTTTACCATCCGGCAATAATTTGAAACTGCCGGAAGATTCCGTAGCATAGTAAGTGACATTTGTTGCCGGAATGTGAACTACGCCCAGCACAGGCACATTCTCCCGAATTAAAGCGATATTGATGGTGAACTCCCCGTTGCGGCTGATAAATTCTTTGGTTCCATCCAATGGGTCAACCATCCAGAAAAAATCCCATCCTTTCCGGGTTTCATAGGGAATTTGTTTACTCTCCTCCGAGACCACCGGAATTTCAGGATACAACTTTTTTAAGCCCTCCACGATGATGTCATTGGAGCGTTTGTCCGCGATGGTGAGCGGTGAACGGTCATCTTTTTCTTCAATTTCAAAATCCTGACGGTAAACGTCCATCACCGCTTCACCGGCATTTTTGGATAATGAAATGATTTTCTGAATGTCAATTTGTTTTATCATAATCTATTCGTTCTATACATTTTTTTAAACTTTCCTGCCAATGAGGAATGGAAATTCCAAAGGCTTCTTTAATTTTTTTTTTGTTCATCACGGTGAAATGTCCGCGTTTTGCCGGAGTGGGATAATCCATAGTTTCAATAGGTTTCACCCGGCAATTCAAGTCGCTCAAGGTCATCACGGCAACCGCGAAATCATACCAACTACAAATACCTTCATTGCTGAAATGGAAAATTCCGGACGTATCGGAATGTTTGCCGGTAATAATTTCCATGATTGCGTTGGCTAAATCATGCGCGTAAGTTGGCGTACCGACCTGGTCATAAATCACTCCGATTTCAGTTTTTTCTTTTCCCAGCCGCTGCATTGTTTTCACGAAATTATTTCCGAACGGAGAATAAAGCCATGATGTGCGCAGAATGAGAGTTTCATGATTTTCAGTTAAACACATTTCTTCACCACGCAATTTCGACTTCCCGTAGATATTAAGCGGTGCGGTCAAATCATCTTCAAGATAGGGTTTTGATTTTCTTCCGTCAAAAACAAAGTCGGTAGAGATGTGAATCAATTTTGTTTTGAATTTTGACGCGGCATTTGCAAGATTCGCTGCCGCATCCGCATTCAGCAAGAAAGCTTTTTCCATGTCACTTTCCGCCTTATCTACCGCTGTATAAGCCGCGCAATTAATGCAAAACGAGGGTTTGTATTGATTGAAAAAAAATAAAACTTCCGTTGCATTGGTAATATCTAATTCATTAACATCTGTAAACAAAAATCCGTAAGCGGGGTAATTGCCTGCAATACATCTCAGTTCATTCCCGAGTTGACCATTCGAGCCGGTGACTAATATAGGAATCAAAGATTCTGGTTTTTCAAAGTTTGTAATAGACCCGTCCGTTTATAAAATCAGGATTTGTCTGTTTGCTGATATAAAAAATTAGGGTTGACATTCGTTAACTCCGGCAGATTTTTATCCTTCTCTGAAATCATCAGTTGCCGCTTCGGAAGTATCCAGTCAATTTCTAACCCGGGTGAATCGAAACGAATACCGCCATCATGTTCGCGGGAATAAAAATTATCACATTTGTAAAAAAATTCTGCCGTTTCACTCAACACCACGAATCCATGGGCGAAGCCGCGGGGAATGAACATTTGCTTTTTATTTTCAGCGGAAAGAATTTCAGCATGCCAACGCAAATAAGTCGGACTTCCCGCTCTCAAATCAACCGCCACATCCAGCACTTCGCCACTCAACACGCGCACTAATTTGGCTTGCGCGAATGGTTCTGTCTGATAATGTAACCCACGCAATACGCCATAAGCGGATTTTGACTGATTATCCTGCACAAATACATTCGTGATTCCCGCTTTTTCCAGCGCCTTTTGATTGTAACTTTCGAAGAAATAACCACGAGGGTCATCAAGTACAGCAGGTTGCAATACGACCAAACCGGGAATTTCTAAAGTGGTAAATTTCACTATCTATTTTTTTCTAAAATCTCAGTATTATAATGAGATTTACATTTGATGATATTCCGATTTTAAAAAATCAGCACTGCCGGGAAATCCGCTTATGACAATTTATTTTACGGGTAATTTTTGTTTGAAGTACTCGATTGTTTTCTTTAATCCGTCTTTAAAATGAACCCGTGGTTCATATCCGAGCAAGTTCATCGCCCTGGAAACATCCGCAAGCGAATTTTGTATTTCTCCTTTACGAGATTCGCGGTGAATAGGTTCAGCCTTCACCCCCAAATATTCGCTGATGAGTTTAAACATTTGGTTCACCGAGTAACTGTCGCCCATTGCCACATTAAATACCTGGTTGACCGCTTTTTTATTTTGTGTAAGCGCTGCACGGATGTTTGCCTGCACGGCATTTTCCACGAAAGTGAAATCACGGGTTTGTGTTCCGTCACCGTTGATATAAATATCTTTCGCATTAATAATACCATCAATAAACAGCGGAATCACAGCCGCGTAAGCGCCTTTCGGACTTTGACGCGGACCAAAAACATTAAAATAGCGCAACCCGATGACTTCTAATCCATAGTTGTCAAAGAAAACTTTCGCGTAAAGTTCATTGACATACTTACTGACTGCATAAGGCGAAAGCGGTTTCCCGATTCGGTCTTCCAATTGCGGCAGGTCACGGCTGTCGCCATAGACGGAAGATGAGGAAGCATAAACAAAGCGCTTCACATTTTCATCCTTCGCGGCAATTAACATATTAACAAAACCATCTACATTTACCGAATTGGTTACTTCCGGTTCTTTAATGGAGCGGGGCACGGAACCTAATGCCGCCTGATGCAGGATGTAATCAATATCCTGAACGGCTTCTTTACAGATGATTAAATCGCGAATATCACCTTCCAAAAATTCAAAGGCCGGATACTCTTTAAAGTCCTCCACATTTTCCCGTGAACCGGTGATAAAATTATCCAGCACTCTTACTTTTCCCGCTCCATGTTTCAGTAAATAATGTACGATATTAGAGCCGATGAACCCCGCCCCTCCGGTTACAAGAAATGATTGATTACTGAGGTCTTCGTTGTGGAATTTGGTTTCGTACATTCTGGAAGTTCTATTTTATTTAAGACGCAGTTAAAACTTAAAAGAAAAAACAAATTTATGTGGCATTATAAACCCAAATTACCGTTCATGATATTGTTCCACATAATATTTCTGATACTCACCACTTGTTACATGGGCAAGCCATTCCGCATTTTGGAGATACCAATCTACAGTTTTCTCCAATCCTTCTTCAAAAGTAACCGATGGTTTCCAGCCTAATTCTTTATTTATTTTGGCAGCGTCAATCGCGTAGCGCAAATCATGTCCGGGTCGGTCTTTGACATAAGTAATCAAATTTTCTGAAGTGGCGGGCTCACGATTAAGTTTTTTGTCCATCACTTTACAGAGCAGTTTCACCAAATCGAGGTTTTTCCATTCGTTAAAACCGCCAATGTTATAAGTCGCTCCCAAGGTTCCGTTATGATAAATGACATCTATTGCGTTCGCATGGTCAACAACCCACAGCCAATCCCGCGTATTATCTCCTTTTCCATAAACAGGGAGCGGCTTGTTTTGAATGATGTTGTGGATGAAAAGCGGAATCAGTTTTTCGGGAAACTGATGTGAGCCATAGTTATTGGAACAGTTGGAAATTTTTACCGGCAAACCGTAAGTATCCGCATACGCTCTTACAAAATGGTCGGAACCGGCTTTTGAAGCCGAATAAGGCGAATGCGGGTCATAAGGGGTTTCCTCCGTGAAGAATCCGGTATCTCCCAAAGTGCCATAAACTTCATCGGTTGAAACATGGTAAAACACTTTTCCGTCCATTTGATTTTTCCAGCTATTCCGGGCGGCATTCAGCAAATTGACCGTTCCCAACACATTGGTTTTTACAAACTCAAGCGGCTCGCTGATGGAGCGGTCAACATGTGATTCAGCCGCGAGATGAATGACTCCGTCAAAATGATATTTCTCAAAAAGTTGATTGATAAAATCAGATTCTACAATATCGCCTTTCACGAACGTATAATTCGGTGCATCTTCCACATCTTTCAGGTTTTCAAGATTGCCGGCATAAGTGAGTTTATCCAGATTGATAATTTGAAAGTTTGGATATTTTGAAACGAATAACCGCACAACATGCGAGCCGATAAATCCTGCTCCCCCGGTGATTAAAATTGTTTTATCTGGCATCTGAATTCATTTTAAAAATAGAATATTCGCTGATTCGATGAGCGAATATCACAACGACCAATATTCTAATTTTTTTATTTTCCCTCTGTAAATTCCTCTCAAGTCAACGATGATTCCATCTTTGGAAAGCAGGGTTTTAAAATAGCTTTCGTCCAAATCAAGATATTCACGGTGGCTGACCGCGACAATAATCGCGTCATATCCCCGGTCAATTTTTTTAGTTAATCCAAAACCGTATTCATGCTTCAATTCATTGGAATCGGCATGGGGGTCGGTGACATCTACTTTGATGGAATAAGATTTCAATTCTTCAATCACATCGGCAACTTTTGAATTCCGGATATCGCTCACATTTTCTTTGAAAGTCGCACCCATGATGAGCACTTTTGACTTACCGATGATTTTTCCGTTTTTAATCAAGCGTTGCACGAGATTTTTGGCAACGTATTCACCCATGCTGTCATTGATTCTGCGCCCGCTCAGAATTACTTCGGGTTTATATCCCAGTCCAATCGCTTTGTAAGTCAGGTAATAAGGGTCAACGCCAATGCAATGTCCGCCCACGAGACCCGGAGTGAATTTTAAAAAATTCCATTTGGTTCCGGCTGCTTCGAGCACTTCCCAAGTGTTGATGTTCATCTTGTCGAAAATCTTTGACAGTTCGTTCATCAACGCGATGTTGAGGTCGCGCTGCGTATTTTCAATAATCTTGGCAGCCTCGGCAACTTTGATTGTGGAGGCTTTATGAACTCCTGCCTGCACGACAATTTCATACACTTTGGCAATTTGTTCTGCCGACTCTTTATCATTTCCTGAAACCACTTTTATTATTTTCGCCAGCGTATGCTCTTTGTCACCCGGGTTGATTCTTTCGGGACTGAATCCAATCTTAAAATCTTTCCCCAGTTTCAGCCCTGATAATTCTTCCAGAATCGGAAGGCAATCCTCTTCGGTGCAACCTGGATACACCGTTGATTCATACACCACGTAATCTCCTTTTTTCAAAACCTTGCCGATAGCGCGTGACGCGCTCAACACCGGTTTTAAATCGGGCACTTTATGAATATCCACCGGAGTGGGAACGGCTACAATAAAAAATTTCGCTTTTTTAAGGTCTGCGGGATTGCTGGTGAAAAGAATATCCGCGCCTTTGAAATCCTCTTTGGCAAGTTCATTGCTCGGATCAACTCCTTTTTTCATCAACTGAATCCGCTCGTCATTGATGTCAAAACCAATCACTGAAATTTTTCGGGCAAACTCAAGCGCAATCGGCAAGCCGACATAGCCTAATCCGATGACGGCAAGTTTCGCTTTGCCGTTGATTAAATCATTGTACATAGTTGAGAGGATCGTTTTAGCTGATGGGAAAAATACATTTCCCGCTGATAATCAAAAATTACTTTTTTATGTATTCTTCAAAATGATGTTCTTTTCTGAAAAGCTCTTCCTGTGGAAGTGTTTTGAAATATTCATAAGTGATTTTCAAACCATCCGCTCTTGCAATCTTCGGTTCCCATCCAAGCACTTTCCTGGCAAGTGAAATATCGGGCTGACGTTGTTTCGGGTCATCAGTCGGCAATTCCTTGAAGATTAATTGCTGGTTTGTTCCTGTCAATTTGATGATTTCTTCACCAAATTCCCTGATGGTGATTTCAGCGGGATTCCCGATATTGACAGGTTCCGCGTAATCGCTCATCAGCAACCGGTAAATACCTTCCACCAAATCATCCACATAACAGAATGAGCGCGTTTGACTGCCATCGCCAAACACCGTTAAATCTTCTCCGCGCAATGCCTGTCCGATAAACGCGGGTAATACGCGACCATCATTCAGCCTCATGCGGGGTCCATACGTATTAAAAATACGGATAATCCTTGTTTCCAAACCATGATAACGGTGATACGCCATCGTGATGGCTTCCTGAAAGCGTTTTGCTTCGTCATACACGCCACGCGGACCAATCGGGTTGACATGCCCCCAATAATCTTCCGTTTGCGGATGCACCAATGGATCCCCATATACTTCTGAAGTTGAGGCTACAATGATGCGCGATTTTTTAGCTTTTGCCAAGCCCAGCAGATTGTGTGTACCGAGTGAACCCACTTTCAACGTCTGAATCGGTATTTTCAAATAGTCAATCGGACTCGCGGGGGAAGCAAAATGCAGGATATAATCCAGCTTTCCGGGTACATAAACGAATCGGGAAACATCATGATGATAAAAATCAAACTGTTTCAGCTTGAATAAATGCTCGATGTTTCTAAGGCTTCCGGTAATGAGGTTGTCCATTCCGACTACTTCATACCCTTCTTTAATAAAACGGTCGCAGAGGTGGGAACCAAGGAAACCTGCCGCGCCTGTAATCAGGACTCTTTTCATGGATTAGTTTGCATGTTCTCTGCCGATGCTGCTATAAGTAAAGCCTTTCGCTTTCATGTCGGCAGGTTCATAAAGATTTCTTCCGTCAAAGATAACTTTCTCTTTCATCAGCTCACCCATTTTTTCAAAATCAGGTGAACGGAACTCCGCCCATTCAGTGGCAATCACCAGCGCGTCAGCGTTTTTCAAGGCTGAATACCTGTCTTCCGCAAAGAGAATTTTATCTCCGAGGTTTTTCTTCACGTTGTCCATCGCTTCCGGGTCGAACGCGATAATTTCAGCGCCCATGTTCAGCAATTCTTTAATAATGTATAATGCAGGCGCTTCGCGAATGTCATCCGTATCCGGCTTAAAGGCTAATCCCCAAAGCGCGATGCGTTTTCCTTTCATGCTGCCGTTGCTTCCGAAATGTTGTTTGATTTTCGGGATAATGATGGTTTTTTGTTTTTCATTCACATCCATCACTGAATCCAAAATTCTGAAGTCGTAACCATACTCCTTGCCGGATTTTGCCAATGCCTGCACGTCTTTCGGGAAACAGCTTCCGCCATATCCGATACCGGGGAATAAAAATCTTTTTCCGATGCGGCTGTCGGAGCCGATACCGATGCGCACCATGTCCACATTCGCGCCAACCTTTTCGCAGAAGTTCGCGATTTCATTCATGAAGGTAATCTTGGTTGCCAAAAACGCGTTGGCGGCATACTTGGTCAGCTCTGCTGATTTTTCATCCATGAAAATAATCGGATTTCCCTGTCTGACGTAAGGTCTGTATAATTCTTCCATTACCTTTCTGGCGCGTTCGGAGCTGGTGCCGACCACGACTCTATCGGGTTTCATGAAATCATCCACCGCGAACCCTTCACGTAAAAATTCAGGATTGCTGACAACATCAAAATCAACTTTCGCATTTTTCTTAACAGCCGTGGTCACTCTTTCGGCAGTACCTACCGGCACCGTGCTTTTATCTATAATGACTTTATATTCATCAATGATTTTTCCCAACTGTTCCGCAACACCCAGAACATAGGACAAATCAGCGGAACCATCTTCACCGGGAGGTGTTGGCAACGCGAGGAAAATAATGGATGTTTTTTTCACCGCATCCGCCAAGTCGGTGGTAAACGTAAGACGACCTTCCCGGATATTCCTTTCAAAAAGGACATCTAAGTGCGGTTCATAAATCGGAACCACTCCGCTTTGCATTTTTTTTACTTTTTCCTGGTCAATGTCAACGCTAATCACATTGTTACCGGTTTCGGCAAGACAAGTGCCTGAAACCAATCCTACGTAACCGCTTCCGATAATTGAAATGTTCATGGTAATGAGAGTTTTAAAATTTTTAGTAATGATTATTTTTAAAAAAATATTTACTACAATAGATTGATTACCGTTCCCGTAATGTACTGTAATTGCTCTTCGTCCAACTCTGTGTGCATGGGTAAGGAAAGTACCCTTCTGCTCAGGTTCATTGCCACCGGAAAATCCTTATCCGTATAATTTAAGTCCTTATACGCAGGATGGGCATGTAAAGGTTTCGGGTAATAAATCATTGCCGGTATTCCTTTCTCTGCAAGGCTTTCCTTGAGTTTATCACGTTCAATTCCATCGAATGTCAATGTATATTGATGAAAAACATGCGTGGAGTAAAGCGCTCTGAAGGGTGTTTTAACACCAGAAATTCCGTTGAAAGCTTTGTCATAATAATCTGCGGCAGCATTTCTGGTTTCGGCATATTTATCCAGATGCGGCAATTTCACCCGGAGGATTGCAGCCTGCAATGTATCTAAACGAGAATTCACGCCAATCAAGTCATATTCATAGCGCACCCGCTGTCCATGATTGACAATGCTTCTGATTTGATGCGCAAGGTTATCATCATTGGTGAACAATGCCCCGCCATCTCCATAACAGCCCAGATTTTTTGAAGGAAAAAAAGAAGTGGTTCCAATGTGTCCGATGGTTCCCGCTTTTTTTATTTTACCATCACTAAACTGATAATCAGCGCCCAGCGCCTGGGCGGTATCTTCAATCACAAAAAGGTTGTGTTTTTCAGCCAGTTTCATGATTTCCTCCATCTCCGCGCATTGCCCGTAAAGGTGCACCGGAATAATCGCTTTAGTACGCTGGGTGATTTTTCGCTCAATCTCTCTTACGTCAATATTGAATGTCTGCGGGTTGATGTCCGCCAAAACGGGTTTTAATCCCAACAGGCAAAGAATCTCAACTGTGGAAACGAAAGTGAAATCAGTGGTGATGACCTCATCGCCCGGTTTCAACTCCAACGCCATACAAGCCACCTGCAGGGCATCCGTTCCATTTGCGCATCCTATTGCATGTTTGCTGCCCGTGTAAGCCGCCAACTCATCCTGAAATAACTTTACGGCAGGTCCATTAATGAATGCGGATGAATTAAGTACTTCAGCGATGGCGGTATCTATTTCAGGTTTCACCTTTTCGTACTGCGTACGCAAATCAACCATCTGAATTTCCTTCATCTGAAGCATCTTCTTTTAAAAATTGGGTGCAAATATAGGTGAAAATGAATACCACTTTTTTAATCATTCGTTATGTTTTATTCATTTAATGATGTGGATATTTTCTTTTAAAAAAACATCCACATGTGTTCATAAAATTGAAACTCTGAATCGGAAACTTACTGCAAACTTCATAGCCCCAAAAAAAGTGAAAATCATGCTTGAAGAAACCCTCACCGAAGTGAAACCGAAGTCAATAAAATCTGCATCAAAACCTTCAAATCCTGAAATCCGGAGATATAAATTCGAAGAAGTATTACCGGAGGCGATTCGATATTTCAACGGAGATGAATTAGCCGCGAATGTCTGGATAAATAAATATGCTTTAAAAGATTCGCAGGGTTACATCTATGAACGCACGCCTGATGAGATGCACCGCAGATTGGCGCGTGAGTTCGCCCGTATTGAAAAAAAATATCCCAACCCTATCAGGGAATCTGAAATTTACGCAACTCTCAAAGAATTTCAATTCATCGTGCCGCAGGGTGGTCCCATGTCCGGTATCGGCAATCCCTATCAAATTGTTTCTTTATCGAATTGTTTTGTCATTGGCAGCCTGAATTCAGACTCTTATGGCGGCATCATGAAAACGGATGAAGAGCAGGTGCAACTAATGAAACGCAGAGGTGGTGTGGGACATGACCTCTCGCATATCCGTCCGGGCGGCAGTCCGGTGATGAACAGCGCCCTCACCTCCACCGGTATTGTTCCGTTTATGGAGCGCTACTCAAACTCCACCCGCGAAGTCGCGCAGGATGGCAGAAGAGGCGCGTTGATGCTCACGCTTTCTGTCCGACATCCGGATGCTGAACATTTTGTGGATGCGAAAATGGATGGCACGAAAGTAACCGGTGCGAATGTCTCCCTCAGAATTGATGACGCGTTCATGGAAGCTGTGCTCAAGAACGAATCCTATGAACAGAAATTCCCGATTGAATCTACTCATCCGAAAGTGAAAAGAAAGACGGATGCCTTAGCGCTTTGGAATAAAATAGTACATAACGCCTGGAAATCTGCCGAGCCGGGTGTGATTTTCTGGGACACAGTGATTCGCGAATCTGTACCGGATTGTTATGCCTCTCTTGGATTCACCACAATTTCCACCAATCCGTGCGGAGAAATTCCGCTTTGTCCTTATGATAGCTGCCGCCTCCTTGCCATCAATCTTTTTGGCTATGTGGATCAACCTTTCACCCAAAAAGCCTCCTTCAATTTTGATTTGTTTAAAAAGCATGTTCACATCGCACAAAGAATGATGGATGATGTGGTGGAAATGGAATTGGAACAAATTGAAAAGATTTTAATCAAAATTAAAAATGACCCGGAACCGGAAGAAATCAAACTCACGGAATATAACCTGTGGTTGAAAATCCAAGAAAAATGTATTAAGGGCAGAAGAACGGGATTAGGCATCACCGCTGAAGGCGACATGCTGGCTGCATTAGGATTGACCTACGGCACGGATGATGCTTTGAATTTTTCAGAAAATCTGCACAAAACACTCGCCATTGAAGCCTATCGCAGTTCGGTAACGATGGCTAAAGAAAGAGGCGCGTTTCCCATTTATGAAACCGCCCGTGAAAAGAAAAACCCGTTTATCCTCAGACTGAAAGAGGCGGATGAACAACTTTACAAAGACATGCTGAAATATGGCAGACGCAACATTGCCCTGCTCACCATTGCACCTACCGGCACTACCAGCCTGATGACTCAAACCACTTCCGGCATTGAACCGGCTTTTATGGTGGCTTACAAAAGAAGAAGAAAAGTGAATCCCAATGACAAAAGCGTGCGGATTAATTTTGTGGATTCAGTAGGTGACTCTTGGGAAGAATACCGGGTGTTTCATCATAAATTCATGACCTGGCTTGAAGCCAATGGTTATGACTCAGAGGAAGTTTCGAAAACGAAAGATGAAGAATTGGACAAGATTGTCAGAAAATCTCCCTACTTCAAAGCAACCGCCAATGACGTGGATTGGGTTAATAAAGTGAAAATGCAGGGCGCGATTCAAAAGTGGGTGGACCATTCTATCAGTGTCACCGTGAATGTGCCGCAGCATGTGACGGAAGAACTTATTTCAGAAATTTATGTCACCGCATGGAAAAGCGGATGCAAAGGCGTGACGGTGTATCGTGACGGTTCCCGTTCAGGTGTCTTGATCGCGGATACAGCCAAAAAAGAGGAAGCTGCGGTATTCACAGAAACACGCGCGCCCAAACGTCCCGTTGAATTGGAAGCTGACATTGTTCGCTTCATGAACAATCATGAAAAGTGGATAGCGGTAATCGGTGTGTTGAATGGAAGACCTTATGAAATCTTCACAGGAAAAGCAGAGGATGCATTTTCACTGCCCAACTATGTGACCAAAGGCTGGATTGTCAAACACAAAAATGGCAACAATAAAACCCGCTATGATTTTGAATATGAAGACAAGGATGGTTTCCGTGTCATCATTCAGGGTTTGTCACGCTCCTTTGACAAAGAGTTCTGGAACTACGCAAAATTAATTTCCGGAATCCTGCGCCATGGGATGCCTGTTCAATACGCGATAGATATCGTGCAAAATCTCAACCTCAGCGATGAAACGCTGAATACCTGGAAAAACGGAGTTGCCAGAGCGCTGAAAAAATATATCCCTGACGATTTGGAACCTTCAGACAAAACCTGTCCGAGTTGCGGCATGGAATCTCTGATGTATGAAGAGGGTTGCCTAACGTGTAAAAGTTGCGGACATTCGAAGTGCAGTTGATTGGGCGGATTGATAGAAGGTGAAGCTAACTGTGATGGAGGAAAAGGTGCTGTTGCTATGATTAAAAGTCTTTATCCCGCAAACCCAATCTTTCGGTGGGTGCCATCGCAATATGGTTTATTAGAAGAAGCGCCACAGCGGCAAAAAGCGGTGACTTTATTTTTCTTTGTTTCCTTTCCTTCCGAGTCTTTGATGGTGATGTTGCCAAAAACCAACAAAGGACCGTTTTTTGAAAGTTCAACAATGGTTTCCGTTTCCACGTTCACGTTGCCTTTTTGTTCATCATTCATAAAAAAGGACAACGCCCCGGACGGACATTGTTTCACTTGCGCCACAATAGCTTCTGTTGATGCTCCGTTTGCATCAATCCACGGCTTCTTCGTTGAATTGAAAACCTGCGGCAAGCCTTTTACGCAAATTCCGGAATGAATGCACTGTGCAGGTTGCCACACAATGGTCACTTCTCCATTTGAATATTGTTTAGATGATTTTTCTTCACTCATAAAAAACAGATTTTTGTTTTTTCAAGTTAGTCATTCATTTGCAGAAACTTGAATGTTGCCTGAATTCATCGAAACGAAACAGGATAGAACTCATACTGTATTTTCATTCCATCAAAATCAATCCGCACTGCCGGTTGTAATGTCTTTCCGCGCTGCAACCGGAATGATGATTTTGGACGGAGCATTTTCGTTACAATTGATGGTGAGCGCAGAGGGCATGTCATCAGGATGGTCGAAATGCAAAAGGTCGGAACCACCGATTGCAAGACGCAATGAATGACCGGGTTTAAAGAGATAAGAAATCGGAAGCAAATCAAAATGAAGCCGCGCTGTTTCGCCCGGAATGAGCGGCAACGCATCCTCCTTTCGGAAAGAATGAAACGGTCCGGCTTGTTTGTAATTGGTTGTATTTTCACTCACTTTACGGTGCAGGGCGCGAAACAATCCTTCGGTGACATAAGTGATGTTGCCGTCCGGTGCGACATCTTCGATGTAGCAAAATACTGAAGCATCAGTGGCATCAGCGCTGAAATATAAGTCAGCAATCACTTCACCTGTCAGTTCGACAGCCGAAGAAAATGGAGCGGTGGTAAAATGAAGCAGCTTTTCACTTTGCTCGCGCCTGTCGGGATAATGGGTGGGACCGTTTTTAAAAAGAGCGGTTTGTGAATTCCAGCGGCTGGAATTTCCGGTAGTGGTGGTCGTGTCAATCAAATAACTGAGATTTCCTTGTTGCACCTCAGCCGGTTCGTTGACTAAAGTTTGATTTGCAGAAAGATAAAAAGAGAGATTGGTTTGACCGGCCGGGGGCCAGGTATCGGCTGATTTCCAGGCTTCCTCCGCAATCGTGAAATATTGAACCGGCTTTTCAAGGTTGATTCCATTCTCAATGCCTTTCAGATAATGGTCGAAAAAACGTAACATCTCGGCTTTCACATCAAACGTCACTTCCTTGGTGGGTGAGTGAGGGCTGGCGTTGTCGGCAGGTCCGTGGTCCCACGGACCCATGAGAATACGTTTGGTATTGGAGGTGTTCCACAATCCTTCAAAAACAGATTTGCTCAGCGCCCCGTCATACCAGCCTCCGATGCGATAGATGGCGGCACTGGATTGTTCCACAGCTTCACGATTACTGTGAATACTGTAATCACTGGCGCAAAGGTCAGTGCCCGGATGCAATTCATCCCTAAAATTCACAAGAAACATTCCGGCATAAACATCGAAATTATCTTTATGTAAATTGAGCGCTGTTTTCAACGTTTCCCGTTTTTTATCGCTATCCACAGGATTGATTCCTCTTACTAACCGTTTCGCCTGCTTGCCAAATACATTAAAATAATTTCCGTCTAAAGATTGAGTGGTGTAACCCCAGATTTTGATAAACGGGCCCTGACGCACGCCATTGGGAAAGACGATGTGATTATACAAGTCAAAAATATTGGAACGCGGTATACAGGCTTTCACGGCTGGATGTTTATTCACCAGCAACAACTCAGCCGTAGTGCCGACATACGAAACACCGGTGCTGGCTACAATTCCATCAGACCAAGGCTGGCTGATAATCCAATCAACCACTTCATAGCCATCCCTTACTTCTTCCGGACTGAACTCCATCGTTCTCTCACCCAAAGAAGCCCCCGAACCTCTTACATCCACAATGACACAGGCATATCCATGCGAAGTGAAAAATTCAATTTCTTTTTCCGGCACCACCGCCAGCACCGGGTCTTTCAAAAGATTAAATGGAAACTTGGCTTTCAGTGAACGAACATAACGTGTAAGATACACAATCGTTGGAAAAGTCTCTCCTTCACCCCCTTTCTTCGGCAAAAAAACATCCATTGCGATTTTCACGCTGTCGCGCAGGGTGAGATATTGAGAGGTGTAGCCAAAACCCTTGTATACAGGCTTGGAATAGCCTTCATAAACGCCAAGCGCGCTTTTTCTTTCAGTTTCATCTGAAGGCTTGTTACCTCCGCCAATTGCATTAGTGAAAAAGATGAAAAGGAAGAAGTAAAGAAGTAAAAAACGATAAGAGATTTTTTGGTAACTCATAGAGGAGATGATTGAAAAAATGAAGTAGAGGTAAGAAGAACAAATTGAGTGAAAGGTTGCAAAATTGAAGCGGATAATTTTTTTCAAAAATGAATAAAGTAATATTAAATTAATACATCAATTAAATTAGTTACCACTCAGCAAGCACGATTCATGTTCTAAATGCAATTTTGTTAGCTTTATCTCACATCTGAAATCTTCTGTCAAACATCTCAAATTCAATGTCACAAACTTCAGACAGCGCGTTGCTCGATAAATCAAAAACCGTAAGGGCAGGCGAAGAGTTGCCGGTTGAAAATATTGACGCATGGCTGAAGAAACACATCAGCGGACTGCACGGACTGCCGGAGTTAACGCAATACACCGGAGGCGCATCAAATTGGACATATAGATTAAAATATCCTAAACAGGATTTGGTGCTTCGTTGTCCTCCAAAGGGCACCAAGGCGGCATCAGCGCATGACATGGCGCGTGAATATCATATACAGAAAGCATTGATGTCGTATTATCCCGTGCCGGAGATGCTTGCGTTTTGCGATGACGCTTCCGTGATGGGTTGCGATTTTTATATCATGCGACATGTGAATGGGATCATCCTTCGTGCCAACCTGCCGAAAGGCTTGGAACTGACGGAAGCGCAGACGCGACAACTCTGCCTGAACGTACTCGATGCGATGATTCAACTGCATCAGATTGATATAGAAAAAACAGGATTAAACAAATTCGGTAAAGGCACGGGTTATGTAAAAAGGCAGATTGACGGGTGGTCACAACGCTATTTGAAAGCGAAAACATGGAATGTACCTTCCTTCAAAAAGGTGGTGCGCTGGCTAAAGGAAAACATGCCTGCGGAAGAGCGGCAGTGTCTCATTCATAATGATTTCCGTTTTGATAATGTGATTCTCGCTCCTAATAATCCGCTTAAAATTATCGGAGTGCTTGACTGGGAGATGGCGACTATTGGCGACCCGCTGATGGACCTAGGAAATTCTTTGGCGTACTGGGTGCAGGCGGATGATGATTTTCTCAACAAAAAACTGCGCAGGCAGCCGACTCACTTACCCGGCATGTTAACGCGCAATGAGGTGATTGAATATTATTGCGAAAAAACGGGATTCAACCCTGATGGTTTCACCTTTTATCAAGTCTATGGTTTATTCCGTCTCGCGGTGATAGCGCAGCAGATTTACTATCGCTATTATCATAAACAAACCCGCAATCCGGCTTTTAAATATTTTTGGGTGATGGTGCATTATTTGAATTGGAGGTGCAGGAAGTTGATAAATTAACAAACGATGGCAAAAATACTTTTCATCAGACACGGACAGGCGTCATTAGGCATGGCGGATTATGACGCATTGTCGGACACAGGCATCCAACAATCGAAAACTCTGGGAGTATCGCTTTTGCAGCGCGGGATAAAGATTGATAAAATTTTTTCCGGCACCATGCAGCGACATCTGCAAACCGCAACGCATTGTTTGAAAGCGATGCAATGCACATTGCCTTTTGAGCAGGATGCAAGCTGGAATGAATTCGACCACACGGATATTATCGCGAAATATGAACCCCGCTATTCCGACATGCAGGAAATCATTAATGATGTAAGCAGCGCGGAAAATCCGAAACAGAAAATCATGGAACTGCTTGCAGCCGCGATGCAGCGATGGGTGGCAGGTGAAGATGATGACTATATTGAAAGCTGGGAGGCTTTTAACGACCGGATTGAAACGGGATTAAAGCGACTTTCCGAAAGATTGGATAAAAAAGAAACCGCATTGGTTTTCACTTCGGGAGGCCCGGTATGCACGGTAATGAAAAAAGTATTTTCGCTCACACCGGAAAAAATGTTCGAACTGCAATTGAACCTCGCCAACGCTTCCATCTCGCAATTTAAAAATTCATCCCGTGGGTTGCAATTGATTTCATTCAATGACCATGCGCATTTTCAGGGGGAACATGCGGGATTGTTTACGTGGAGATAAGCAGGAAAGTTGAGTTGTTTAAAAAAGCTAATCCCTAAAATACATTTTACCCCGATTGTCAATATACCCCCATTTGCCCTGATAGCTCACTACGCAAACACCTTCTGAAAAATCATCGGCATGGTCAAAGCGCAGCGGGAAAATCATATCCCCCTGCTGATTCATAAACCCCCACAATCCGTTTTTTTCAACTGCGGCAAGTCCTTCTTTAAAGCTGCGGGCGCGGTCACACATCAACACAGTTTCTTCACCCGCTGCATCCACCATCGCGTAATTTTTTAAATAAACAATTGCGAATCCCTCTGAAAAATCATAAGCCGCTTCATATTTTAACTCGGTGATTTCTTTGCCCTTCTCATTGATGAAGCCGACCGTGTTTCCTTTTTGAACCACCGCGAATCCTTCCGAAAAATCATTTCCTCCATCATAGCGAAACGGGATGATGGTTTTACCAACGCGATTGATATAGCCGATTTTTCCTTTCAGCTTCACTGCGGAAAGTCCGTTTTTAAAATCAGAAACACCTTCATATTTTAAAGCGATGGTCGTTTTCCCGTAGATGTCAATATATCCCCACGCGCCATTGAGTTTGACTGCCGCTAAACCTTCGCTGAAATCCCGCGCGAGTTCATATTTCAGCGGAATCACCTCCCTCCCCTCTTTATTGACATAGCCCCACTTCCCCTCTTTGAAAACAGCGGCAAGTCCTTTGTTGAAATTACTCGCTGCTTCATAAATTAATGGGACAGTCTCCACGCCATGTTTATTGACAAAACCCCAATTTCTGCCGATGCTGGCAATCGCCATATCATCATAAAACTGACCAAGCCCGTCATACTTTAACGAAACCACCTCCTCCCCTTTGAAGTTAATGAACCCCCATTTTTTTCCCGCTTCCACGATAGCAAAACCGTCCATGATGTTTCCCGCACGGTCATATTTTAATGGAACTGCCACGGTGCCGGTCGTATCCACATAACCCATCTTTCCGGCTTTTTTTACGGCAGCGAGATTATAATAAAAAAGTTGAGCCGCGTCAAACTGTGGCTGAATGACGATGTTTAAATCCCTGTCGGCAAAGCCCCATAAATTTCCATCACGATACGGAATTAATTGATGTTCAACTTGTGCTGAAGCCGTTTCAGCGATTAAAAACAGACCGCAAATAAAAAAGAAAATGAAATGATACATGTAAAATTATTTAATGGTTACATCCGCTCCGGTGCTTCAATACCAAGAATTTCCAAAGCGGAAAATAAGACATTGGCAGTAAATGCAGCCAATGCCAATCTGAAATCTCTCGCGGCTTCGGTTTCAGCGCTCAGAATCGAATGGTCAGCATAAAATTTATTAAACGATTTTGCAAGATGATAGGTATAGTTGGCAACCTGCGATGGGTTATAACTTTCGCAGGCTTCCCGAATCATATCGGGATATTGTTGCAGCAAAATCAATAATGAACGTTCTACCCTGTCGGGCGAATAATGTTCGTCAGGCTGAAAATCAATCATTGCGGCTTTTCTCAGAATCGAACTGATGCGTGCGTAAGCATATTGAATAAACGGACCGGTTTGTCCATGAAAATCAATGGACTCTTCCGGGTTAAATAACATTCTTTTTTTAGGGTCCACTTTCAGGATAAAAAATTTCAACGCACCCGAACCGATTTTTTTAAATAATGAAGCCGCTTCTTCCTCCGAAAAATCTTCAATTTTCCCCAACTCAAGCGTGTGCTTTTTCGCGGTTTCAAACATTTCATCGAGCAAATCATCCGCATCCACTACTGTACCTTCCCTTGACTTCATTTTTCCGGAGGGCAAATCAACCATGCCATAAGAAAGATGATAGATACCATCGGCAAATGGTTTTTCCAATTTCTGCAACGTCAGCTTGAGCGTTTGAAAATGATAATCCTGTTCATTGGCAACCACATACACTGAAGTATCCATTTTGAAATCATCATAACGGAGTTGAGCAGTGCCAAGGTCCTGTGTGAGATACACGGATGTTCCATCACTGCGCAGCAACACTTTTTCATCCAATCCTTTTTCCGTTAAATCCACCCACACCGAGCCGTCTTCTTTTTTAAAAAAAGCGCCCTTTGCCAAACCTTCCAGCACGATTTCTTTTCCGGGTAAATAGGTCTCGGACTCGTAGTAATTTTTTTCAAACTCCACTCCTATTTTACGGTAGGTTTCCTCAAATCCCACATAAACCCAGTTATTCATCTTTTTCCATAACGCGATGGTTTCAGCATCTCCTGCTTCCCATTTCAGCAGCATTTCCCTCGCTTCAGCGGCAACCGAAGCGTTCCGTTCAGCATCATCTTTACTCATTCCGCCATTCATCAAAACCTCTGTTTCGCGTTTCAATATTTTATCAAACTCCACGTAATATTTTCCGACAAGATGGTCACCTTTTAAGCCGGATGATTCCGGAGTTTCACCCTTGGCATTTCTCTGCCAGGCTACCATAGATTTGCAAATTGCAATTCCACGGTCATTGTAAATATTTACCCGCGAAACATCATGACCGCCTTTTTTCAAAAGGTTGGAAAGCGAATAGCCCAACAGCATATTGCGTACATGACCTAAATGCAATGGTTTGTTGGTATTTGGTCCGCAATATTCCACCACTACTTTTTTTCCGCTGGAGGGCAGTTTGCCCCATAATTTGTTTTGATTTTCCTGTTTCAAAAATTCAATCCACAGACTGTCATGAAAAGTAATGTTTAAAAAACCTTTGATGACATTGAACCCGCTGATGGAAGTCAATTTTTCCTGAAGCAGATTGCCCAATTCATGCGCAATAACGTCAGGCGCTTTTTTCACCTGCTTTACGAATGGAAAAGTGACAAGGCTGTAATCCCCTTCATATTCATCAGGCGTGATGTTGACGATGAGCGAATCGCGCTCAGCTTGGATGCCGTAGAGTTGAAGCAGGGCGAAAACTGCCGTTTCTTTTAATTGTTGAACGATGAACATGCTTGATGTAAAAAGTAGAAAGTTTTTTATTTTCAGAAGCCGTCAAAGTTATTACTTTTGCAAGCGTTTTAATTTAAAATCCCCTATGCCCTTTCGATGACAAACAAGTATATTGACCTCATAGAGCAAACCTTTTACTTCCCGCAGGAAGAATTCAGGGTTGATAACAACCAGTTAATCTATCACGAGGTCTCAATGATGGACTTGGTGGAAAAACATGGCTCACCGCTTCGCATTACTTATCTTCCAAAAGTCAGTTCCCAAATCCAGCGCGCCAAGACGTTGTTTAAAAATGCCATTGATAAACACAACTATACGGGAAAATATTTGTACTCCTATTGCACCAAGGCGAATCACTTTTCTTTCATTTTTGAAGAAGCGCTGAAAAACGACATTCATCTTGAAACTTCCTCGTCTTTTGATATTGACCTGATTAAAAAACTGATTCAACGGGGGAAAACCGGCAAAGACACCTACATCGTTTGCAACGGATTTAAACCTGACGACTACAAGAGAAAAATCGTTGAATCCGTCAACAGTGGTTACGGAAATTATATTCCTATTTTAGATAATAAAGCTGAAATCGAATATTACAATCAACACCTTGAGCAACCCTGCACACTCGGCATCCGGCTCGCGGCTGACGAAGAACCCAATCATGAATTTTATACTTCCCGCCTCGGCATCCGCTATCGTGATGTGATGGATTTTTACAAGGAAAAAATTCAGGACAATCCGAAGTTCAAACTCGTGATGCTCCACTTTTTCATCAACACGGGCATCCGCGACAACACCT
Organism: Chitinophagales bacterium; assembly: GCA_041748615.1. Lineage (GTDB taxonomy): Bacteria > Bacteroidota > Bacteroidia > Chitinophagales > CAIOSU01 > JBGTCY01. The sequence goes on along the minus strand of JBGTCY010000052.1, from coordinate 2,705 downwards.
ACTATTGGACCGAGTTGGAAAAGGCAATCAAGATGTATTGCGATTTGAAAAAAGTGAATCCCGATTTGCAGTTTCTCAATATCGGTGGCGGATTGCCGATTAAATATTCATTGGGGTTTGACTTTGATTATCAATACATGATTGATGAAATTGTACGCCACATTAAAAAAGCCTGCAAGAGCGCGAAGGTGCCCGAACCGGACATCTTTACGGAGTTTGGCAATTTCACGGTAGGCGAAAGCGGCATGATGGTGTTCAAAGTGATTGGCGAAAAACTGCAAAACGACCAGGAAAGATGGTACATGATTAACGGCTCGCTGATGACCACGCTGCCGGATATCTGGGGTATCAATCAGCGCTTCATTTTGTTGCCGCTCAATCATTGGGAAAAAGAATACATGCGCGTGAATGTTGGCGGATTAAGTTGCGACATTTCAGACTACTACACTTCCGAAGTACATATCAACCAGGTTTTTTTACCAAAAACCGAAAATGGACCGCTCTACCTCGGCTTTTTCAATGTGGGCGCTTACCAGGATGAACTCAGCGGTTATGGCGGCATTAAACATTGCCTGATTCCTTCACCCAAACACATTCTCGTGAATCGTGATGAAAACGGAAAAATATTCAGTTCTGTTTTTGCCGAAGAACAAAAAGCGGAATCAATGCTTGAGATTTTGGGCTATTAAGTTTGAGACCACTCTGAAAAAGTAAAAAAACATAAAAATTGCCACTAAGACTCAAGGTCACAAAGTTTCACTAAGAATTGATTACCATCAACTTAAACTTTGTGTTTTCTTTGTGCCATCGTGTCTTTGTGGCAAATAAATACTTTTCGGAGTGGACTTTAGTTTTGAAACTTAATCCTCTGATTCCGGTTTAATTTCATTCTTGTTTTAAACAATCACCTCCTTTCCGCGATTGAAAATAATCCGGGTAATCATTGCGCGATGACGATTCTGCTTAAATTATTACAAGAAAGCATTCTTGGCTCATTCCAGGAACTGATGGGCAATAAATTGCGCGCCATTCTTTCAGTACTAGGCGTCACCATCGGCATCTTCTGCATCATCGCTGTTTTTTCGGCAGTGGATTCATTGGAAAAAAACGTGCGCAACAGTTTTGAGAAATTAGGTGAAAATGTCATCTACATTCAGAAATTCCCGTGGACGGAAGACCCGCGCATGAATTGGTTTAAATATTTCAGGCGACCCACCACCACCTACAATGAATTCAAACTTTTGCAGGAAAAAGTAAGCAGCGCGGAGGCTGTGGCAATCATGGTCATCAAAAATGGCAGAAAAGTAAAGCACCAAAGCTATCTGGTGGAGGACGTTGACCTTTTCGCGGTCACGCATGATTATTATAGAATCAAAGATTTTGAATTCGAGGACGGCAGGTATTTTTCATCCTCCGAATCGCATCGCGGCTCAAGGGTAGCAGTGATTGGCAGCAACATCGCCTCTGAGCTTTTTCCAAATCAAAAACAAATAGTCGGGCGCAGCATCAAGTTTTTAGACCGCGAACTCACCATCACCGGTGTGCTGAAAAAAGAAGGGGAAGACATCATCGGTTTCAGTTCCGACAACAATATTTATGTGCCTTACAATTTTGTAAAAACCGTGATGAACTTAGATGGCGTCACCGTGGAGCCATTCATCGCCATCAAAGCAAAAGAAAACGTGAGTCAGGATGAAATGATGGATGAGGTGCGCGGCTTCATGCGCTCAATCCGCAAACTGAAACCGCTCGAAGACGATAATTTTTCACTGAACCAACTCAGTATTATTTCAAGCGCGCTCACCGCGGTTTTCTCGGTCATCAATTTTGCCGGACTGCTCATTGGGTTGTTTTCCATTCTCGTAGGCGGATTCGGTATCGCTAACATCATGTTCGTCAGCGTGAAAGAAAGAACCAATCTCATCGGCATCAAAAAAGCGCTGGGCGCTAAACAATCATTCATCCTGCTCGAATTTCTGATTGAAGCCATCATGTTATGCCTGTTAGGCGGCTTGCTCGGAGTCGCGCTCGTGTATGGCGGCTCGCGCGTGTGGGAAGCATTACGTCACTCATGGGACATCGCCTTCTACATTCAGCTTTCAATGAAAAATGTTTACATCGGATTAATCCTGTCAGTCGGGATTGGCATCCTTGCCGGCTTTATCCCTGCCTTAACCGCCTCCCGGATGAAACCGGTAGATGCGATTAGGGGGTGAAGGTTGATTTGATGATGTGGTGATTTGATGATTAATGACCTGATGGAAATTGACTGTGGACAATGGACAATCGTCTATGGACTATGGACTGTTGTCTATTTACTAAAAACCTAAGTTCGCTGAAACAAACAATAGCTCTTGAAAACAACCACGCTCACACTCTTTGGTCTCCTTTTCTTTATTTCGTCTGTCAGCAGCAAGGGCGAAAAATATCGCTTCACCACTTCCATCCAAAAAGAAAACATTACCATCGTGCGTGACTCTTTCGGGGTGCCTCACATCTTCGCGAAAACAGATGCGGAAGCCGCCTACGGGCTTGCATGGGCAAACGCGGAAGACGGATTTGAACTGATGCAGGAACTCCTCCTGAGCGCCAAGGGAATGATGGGCAAAGTGAAAGGAAAAAACGGTGCGCCCGTTGATTTTTTCCTTCATGCCATCAAGGCAAAAGAATTTACCGCTGAGCGTTTTGAAAATGACCTGACACCA
>JBGTCY010000051.1:0-10313 GCA_041748615.1 Chitinophagales bacterium | reverse complement strand
AATACAGTTTTGAGGTGGAAGTGAATGGAAATTACATTATAACACCTTCAAAACTGACTGACAATCCGGTTTCAAGAGGGGTAAGCACCTCTGATATTACGAGTGTAAGAAGACATGTTCTTTCTGTGCAACCGTTAGATTCTCCTTATAAAATCATCGCGGCAAATGCTGACAACAACCAGACAGTAAGCACCTCTGACATCACACAGATTCGCGCGCTCATTCTCGGGAAAAACACCTCCTACAACGGGCGACTTTGGGAATTTGTCAACAGCAGTTATATTTTTTCAAACCCTGCTCAGCCCTATGGATTTGAAAAAACAAGAAGTTACACACAGATTCAAGAGTCACTCCAAAATCAAAATTTTATCGGCATCAAGCTGGGCGATGCGAATGGAAATTGGACGCCACCACAACCTTGAAAGAACAGTGCTGTCAATCTTCTGAAACGGAATTTTAGTACCGGGTCTGTGTATTTTTTGAATAGAAATTTCATCATCATCCTGATTCAAGCCTGATTCAGTTGGTTTTTTGATAAATTTACCTGCACATATCTTAAAGCATCTCCTGTTAATCATTCACCACGACAACTAAAAAGCTGAAACAAGCGTTCATATTTTCGATGAAAAAAATTTACCGGCTTTTCCCCGCTTTGCTCATCAGTTTTTTAATTGCAGGATGCGCCACTTCCGGAAAAATCAAAGACGGCAATATGGCTTTTCAGCAAAAAAGTTACGCGCTGGCTGCCAACCTTTTCAAAACTGAATACGGGCAGGAATCAGAACCGAAAATGAAAGCCTACAAAGCCTACATGGCGGGGGAAAGTTACCGTCTTGCCAATCAATTTCGCGAAGCGGAAAAATGGTACGCGGAGGCATTGCGTCTCGAATATGCCAATCCTTTAGTGAAATTGAATTTTGGATTGACTTTAATGAGTAATGAAAAATACAACCAGGCAATCACACAATTCAATGAATATTCGCGTGATGACCCGTTCAATAAACAAAAAGCGTTAGACCTGATTAAAGCCTGCCGGGAAGCGATGAAATGGCAGTCGTTGCGCAACACCATGTCGCTGACCAATCTGAGCATAAACACCACTGCCAATGAATATGGTCCGGTGATTTACAAAGACAGGGATTTGGTTTTCACTTCCGACCGTTTGGATGCTACCGGCAGCGACACGTACCATTGGACGGGTGAAAAATATTCTGACATCTTTATTTCCAAAAGGGAAAAAAATGATGATTACCGCACCATCGCCCCTTTCAGTCCGCAAATCAATTCCGGGTTTAATGAAGGCACCCCCGCTTTCAACGAAGTATTTAACCTGCTCTACTTTACACGTTGCGGTTCGCAGGGAAAAAAGACGGAATACTGCCGCATTTACGAAAGCACGTTTGATGGCGCGCTGTGGAGTGTGCCGATTCTTGTCCCGTTTTTTGGCGACACGGTGAATTGCGGAACGCCCTGGCTTTCAAAAGACGGCAACACGATGATATTTGCCGCTGATGTGCCGATGGGTGGGTATGGCGGCAAAGACCTTTACATAACTTATTATGAAGATTATAACTGGACAATACCACAGAATCTCGGTAATGAAATCAATACTGCCGGTGATGAAATGTTTCCATTTGTGGATGAAGCGGAAACGCTCTATTTTGCTTCCAACGGACATGTCGGCATGGGCGGATTGGATATTTTTTCGGCAAAAAAATCCGGTAAAATCTGGAAGGAAGTTGAGAATCTCTTGCCGCCCATCAATTCAGGCGCGGATGATTTTGCCATATTTTTTGAAAAAATAAAACCGGATGACGAAAACGACCCGGTGCGCTCCTCCGGGTATTTCTCCTCCAACAGACAGGGTGGAAAAGGAGGCGATGACATTTATCATTTCCTGCTTGCGAACGAAAATATTTACAAACTCGAAGGAATTGTGCTGGAGAAAATTTTTGAAAACCCTGCTGACCCCAACAGCAAAGTATTGGATTTTAAACCGCTGAGTGACGCTTCGCTGACTTTGAAAAAATATGAAGGCGGGTTAAAAAATATTGACACCGTTTTTTCCGACCGCTTCGGGAGGTTCGATTTTGAACTGGATGCGAACTCCAATTACAAAGTAGTGAGTGAAAAAGTAAATTATTTCACCCGTTCGGAAGAAACCACCACAAAAGGATTGCGCGATTTGAAAAATATTCTCATCACCATCAAAATGCGGATTTTGATGGAGCGCATTTATGAAGAAAGGGAAATTGTATTGCAGAATATTTATTATGATTATGATAAAACCACCCTGCGGGAAGAATCGGAAATCGTGTTGGATACGTTGGTTACGTTGCTGAATGAAAACCCCGAAGTGATAGTGGAAATCGGCTCACATACCGACTCGCGTGGTAGTGACCAATATAATATGGTGTTGTCACAAGGCAGGGCGGAGTCCGTGGTGCGCTATCTGATTCAAAAGGGCATCAACCCGCAACGCCTGCGCGCCAAAGGGTATGGGGAAAGTAAAATCATCAACCGCTGTCTGGATGACGTGGAATGTACGGAAGAGGAACACCAGGAAAACAGGCGCACTACTTTCAAAGTGCTTTCAGAAAAATTGGTGATTGACTCCGTGAAGCCGGATGTGATTCGGGTGAATGAAAAGCCGAAGGAATAAAATTATCTGCGGCTTAGTGAATTCGTCAAATTAAAATCTGCAATTTGAAGTCTGCATGAGCAGATATTAGATTTTAGATATTAGATACATTGAGGTTATTTGGAAACTTGGCTTAACCCAAAGCCTGTTTCAAATCTTCCAGCAAATCTCCGGCATCTTCAATACCCACACTCAGACGGATTAAAGATTGACTGATACCAAGCCTTTCTTGTTCCTGCCTGCCCAGCATTGGATGCGACATTGATGCGGGATGCGTCATCGTGGATTCCACACCACCCAATGATTCCGCCAAAACGAAAATTTTTGTTTTTTGGAAAAAAGCACGGGCGGCATCTTTGGTATCATCAAGCAAATCAAAAGACACCATTCCCCCGAAATCATCCATTTGCGAACGGGCAATGGCATAACCGGGATGAGCGGGTAACCCAGGATAATAGACATTACGTACTCTGGCATGTACTTGCAGAAATTCGGCAACCTGCATCGCGTTTTCACAATGCGCGCGCATCCGCACGGCAAGCGTTTTGATGCCGCGCAACACTAAGAAACAATCCTGCGGTCCGGGAATCGCGCCTGCTGAAGTCTGAATGAAATGGATTTTTTCCGCTACGGATGGCTCATTACAAATCACCGCTCCCTGGATGACATCCGAGTGACCCCCAAGATATTTTGTAGCGGAATGCACGACAATGTCCGCGCCCAATTCAAGCGGGCGTTGCAGGCAGGGAGTGGCAAACGTATTGTCCACTACCATCAATAATTGATGACGCTTTGTTATGTCAGCCACTTTTTTTAAATCAATGACTTGTAAAACCGGGTTCGTGGGCGTCTCAACCCACACCATTTTTGTCTGCGGAGTAATCAGTTTTTCAAAATTTGAAGCATCACGCAGGTCTGTGAGTTTGATTTTTATGTTATTCTGATTGAGCAGACCGTTAAACAATCTGAAGGTGCCGCCATACAGATGTTCGGTGACAATCACTTCATCGCCTGGTTTCAGGAGGCGTGTCACCGCGTCAATGGCAGCCATCCCGCTTCCGAAAGAAAAAGCGTGTTTTCCGCTTTCAATCACTGCAAGCGTGTTTTCCAATGCTGTGCGCGTGGGATTTTTTATGCGGCTGTAGTGAAATCCTTTGTGTACTCCAATGTCCGTTTGTAAAAAAGTGGATGTTTGAAATACAGGCGTCACAATGGAGCCTGTCGCCTGTTCTTCATGATGCAGCGCGTGCAGTAATTTGGTAGAGAGTTTCATTTTCAGAATTTAAGCGACAATTTGAGCAAATTTTAGGGAAGGAAGAAACTACATTTTTTTTTACAGGAAAAACCAGACTACGTAAATGTCATCCCGGACTTGTTCCGGCATCCCCCTGGATTCGATACGAAATTGCGGGGGATTCTGAGAACTCTTTGTTTTTATTTTGATTTGTGTTTGAATTTTCAGCATTGAATTGAAATTACAAATCACAAAATCAAATCACAAATAAATTTCAATAACAAAAAATCAAACTCATAACAGTATGTCTGTACGTATTTGTAAATTGAATTTTCAGTATTGAATATGATTTGTTTTTTGTGATTTGATTTTTGGCGCTTTAAAACGACAACTCGTTCATTTTTTAAATGCCTAAACTTATTTCATGTATCTACGTAATATTTAATGATTATTTTTGGATAGAAGTAAATTTCCCCTTTGAAAAAATCATTTTACGCGAATATCGCGTTCCTGCTTTTTGTCAACCTGTTAGTGAAACCATTCTGGATTTTCGGGATTGACCGGACTGTGCAAAACACGGTCGGAACCGATGTGTATGGACTTTACTTCGCATTGTTCAATTTTTCCATCCTCTTCCAAATCATTTTGGATTTCGGCATCAACAATTTTAACAACCGTGCAGTAGCGCAAAATCAGGATTTCATCAGCCGCAATCTTTCAGATATTCTGACCTTGAAACTCTTACTGGCTGCCGCTTATGCCGCCATTACCATTTTTTGCGCCTTCGTATTGAACTATTCAACTGAACAAATAGTCCTGCTTGCATTGCTCACTGCCGGGCAAGTCCTCTCCTCTTTTATTTTGTATCTGCGTTCCAACCTTTCGGGGTTACACTATTTCAAAACGGATGGTCTGCTTTCCGTTTTGGATAAATTACTGATGATTATTCTTTGCGGATTTCTCTTGTGGGGTCCCTGGCGGCAGGAATTTAATATCCGGTGGTTCGTTTACGCGCAACTCATTTCGCTGCTGTTGACATTGATAGTGACTTTTTCATTGGTGGCATATCACGTGGTATTAAAATTTCCCCGATGGAATTTTTCGGGTATCAAATCCATCATGCAGCGCACCTATCCTTACGCGTTGCTTGGATTGATGATGGCGGTCTATTACCGGATTGACGGGGTGATGCTCGAACGGATGCTGCCGGATGACGGCACATTTGAAGCGGGCGTTTACGCGGCTTCTTACCGCCTGCTGGATGCAGTCAACATGTTAGGTTATTTGTTCGCATCCTTGTTGCTGCCCATGTTTGCCAGGCTGCTGAGTGAAAAAAAAGAGGTGCATGAACTTTCTGCAAACGCCATGAAAACAATTCTGGCTGTCGCTGTTTTCACCACTGCCATCAGTTTTAATTACCGTCACGAAATCATCTCCCTGCTCTATCATCATTCCACCGAATATTGGGCGGATGTTTTCGGAATTCTGATGCCCGCTTTCATCGGAGTTTGTACGGTTTATATTTACGGCAGCCTGCTGACTGCCAACGGCAGCATGAAGGCATTAAACAGCATCGCAATTTCAGGAATGCTGTTCAACATCGCGCTCAATTATTTTTTAATTCCAGAATACAAAGCATTAGGCGCGACCTTCGCTACACTCATCACTCAAACCTTCGTTGCGATTGCCCATGTGTATGCCGTTAAAAAAATTCTTCCTTTCACCTTCAGCAGTGGACCATTCTTCCGGTTTCTGCTCTTCACTGCCGGTTGCGGCTTCAGCATCACCGTCACCTATTATTTCAGTGATTTTAAATTACTGAATCTGGCAGCCGGAATATCCGGAGGATTAATTCTGTTGTTCTTTCTGAAAATTGTAGCGTTGAAAGATGTGATGGGGTTGCTTAAAAAAGAAGTTACATAAGATGCTTTTATTTTAGCAGGTAGGCAATCGCACTCCTTCGACTTCGCTCAGGATGACCCGCGCACTTAAACATGAAGTACAATTCGGCTTACACGTTATTTTGACATGGTCGCCAAAAATAATTTAGAAACCTCCGCCCAAACATTTTCTGCAATCAATTCGGGACTTTGGTTTCCCTCAAAGCTGATAATGTTTTCCTCTTTTTTTAATTTTTCAAATGCTTCAAAGTATTTTGCCCGAACCTGCTGAAGGTTTTCCATGGTTTCATATAATTCCAATGAGGAGCGGTTCTGTTGCAATCGGTTCATGCTCACCTCCGGTTGCACATCAATGAAGATATTCAAATCGGGGCGCAGCAACTCCGCGCTGAGCGCGTTGGAGGCAATCACCCATTCCATCTCCATGTGAGTGCCATGATAGGCGTAGGATGAAAAATAATAACGGTCGGTGATGACCGTGTATCCCGTTTCTAATTTTTTCAGGATGCCATTAGATTTATTCAGCAGGTGCTCAAGCCTGTCGGCAACAAAAAGTGCGGCAATCGTGCGGTGGTCAGCTTCCGTTTCGTGTTTGAAAATTTTACGAATGAGCGTGCCGATTGGTCCATCGGTTGGTTCAAAAGTGGTATAAACACGGTGACCGGTTGCTTCCAATCTTTTGGCAAGAAGTTGAACCTGCGTACTTTTCCCGCTTCCGTCAATTCCTTCAAAGGCGATAAACAGGTTTTTTTTCATGGAGCTTGAAATTTCAGCGGTTGTTTGATGAATAATAAAATTCACTCAAAACTACTGAAATAAGTTTGGTGGAAGTCGCGAGGTAATCCCTCGAAAGGAAAATTCAATTCCCAATCATTTCATGCTCGGGACAATCAATTCTCAATTCCGTATTCTTAAGCGGAGTGTTCATCAAATTGCAATAATGCTTGTCTGATTTTTTTTGATAATAGCGGCAGGAAAAACACATTCTATTGATGGAGATGATACCGGCTTGTTGCAGTTTGTAAATCATCTCAAGCAAACTTGAAAGCAATGTTTGTTTTTGAATATCAGAAAGCGTAGACAACGGCTGATAGAGATGGTCGGCAAACATTGAAATTTTTTTGGCAAGCTCAGCGCCTTCCTTTGTCAGATGAATCGTGTAACTGCGGGTATCTTCCGGTTCCTGCTGTTTTCGGATAAATCCTTTTTGTTCAAGCGCTTTCACGGAGTCGCTGACTGTAGCTTTTGTGAGATTGAATTCGCTGGCGAGTGAACTGATTTTTCGCAGCTGCTCGCTATGGAAATTACAGAAAATCAAAATTTGCACCTGGATGGGACTCAGCGCGTGTTCTTTGCTTTCTTTCCACAGCAAAACCCGGAATGCCTCTGAAATCCGCTCGAGTGAAACAACAATTTTACTTTCAATGCTTTGTTGCTGAAACTGATGGTCAAATACGGAGCGTTTCATTTATTTACAGCCTTCTAATTCTATAATATAATATCCCTGTCGCGCAATATCGGCTTCCCATTGCGGAAATATAGTTCTAACATGGCAAAATCTGCATTGCTTGGATGTCAGCGGCTGTCCCGCTTGTCCTTTACTTTTCAAATACTCCCTGCCATAACCATAAATCACATTGGTATCCTTTACAGTAGCCGGTGCGATAATGTCAAAATGCATCACGCTGCCGTCTTTTTTGGTAACGTAAGTATCCCAAACCGCTACCTGAATGTTTTTCGTATTCGGGGGCGGAGTTGTTTGTTGAGCAATGATGATTCCCATAAAAGAAAAATTGAACAGAAGAAATAAGAATGATTTTTTCATTTTGATAAAATTTATACCATTGGTAAATAGGTTTTCGAACTTGTACAGAATAGTACTCCCGAACACAGTTCGTTTTTTCATTTTTTTTTCGGGATAAAATTGCCCGGCTAAGATAGGATTCCTAACAAAGCCGGGCAAATTTTTTTAACCTTTTACATCCTGGAGGCTTGCTCCGAAATTCAGGTGTAAAACACTTCCGTTTTCCAGCGCTAAAGCGGGAACGGATTTGATGCCGATTTTTTCCGCTTCGGCTATTCTTGATTTGTCTTCTCCCAAATGCACAATGGAAAGATTAACTTTTTGGCGGTCAATGAGATTCAGAACATCCTGTTCAGCGCTTTGGCAAACAGGACATCCGGCATGGTAAAATGTCGCTTTTGTCATCGTTTAGATTTTTTGGTGTTTGGCAAAATTGCCGCGACAAATATAGTTAGGTTTCCTAACTATAACTTATTTTTTAACAAAAAAAAACAAATCTTCACCCTGTTTGTAATTTGGCAAACCGGCTTTCGTTTGCGTTTTCATGGTGAGTCATGAGAATCTGGAAACCATGCGGGGGTGGCAATCGCTTCCCTTCGACTCCGCTCAGGGTGACCCCACCGCACCATATAAAGCGGTTTTTTGTCCTACACCCTTCGTTCATTTTTAGTCAGACGCTTTACACTTTATCATTACCTTTGCACCTTTCTAAAATCAATCATTCATGGATAAACAATTCAACCTGGTAACCGTGCTGGAAGCCACACAAAAACGCTGGAAACCAATAGCCGTCATCAGCATCCTGGTTTTAATCGGCACTTTCATCGTGACTCACCCCGCCCTGAAAATTCTTCCTCCGAAATATGAATCTCACAGCGTTATTTTCCCGGCTAACCTCGCGCTTTCCGACCGTCCTTATCTTTTTGAAGCCTCCTCCGCGATTGATGTGCAGTTAGACCTCTTTGGCGACAAGCATGATGTGGACCGTTTGGTTTCCATCGCGCTCTCCGGACAAGTGCTCGCGGAATTAGTAGAAAAATTTAACCTGATTGAACATTATAAAATCAACCCTCAAAAAGTTAAATATCCGCTGACGGCAGCCATCAGCAAATTGAAAAGCAATTTCAAGGCTTATAAAAATCAGTTCCGGGGAGTGGAAGTTTGGGTGACGGACAAAGACAAAGAAATTGCTGCTGCCCTCGCGAATGAAGCCGTTGCTATCACCGACCGCATCAACCGCTCGATGCTGATGGATGGCAGAAAACGGATGTTGGTTGTGCTGCAAAAACACGCTGAAAACAAACAACAGGAGTTGGAAACGCTCGCTGCTCAAATGACCTCAGCATCCGAAAATCAAAAAAGAACCCTTGAAATGAAACAATCGCTCGCGCTTGAACAACTGACAAAATACACCAACATGCTCGACCAGTTTCAGTTAATCGCCAATGAAGATATTTCGACCATTCATGTGATGGAGCGCGCTTATCCGGCAGAGAAAGAATCATCGGGCAGGCTGGTGCTGATGGTTGGCGCTTTGCTGTTTACGGTATTTGTGCTGGTTTTAGGCGCGACAGTCATTCATGTGATGAGCAAATAACACCATGCTTTCCTATTCGCTTTCGGAAAAATCAGCCGCTGTTTGGTTCTATGCTTTTGCGGCATTGACAGTTGCCGGTTTTTTTGTTTCGCTGGCAGTGGACGAAAGTTTTCCATTACTGATTCCCTTCGCAATCCTTTTCGTTTACTTTGCCCTCTTCGATTTTAAAAAAGTTTATTTCCTGCTGCTTTTTTTAATTCCCCTGACAAGAGAATTCGATATCCCTGGCGGAGTGTCGCTGGATTTACCCGGAGAACCGGTCTTAATCGTGTTGATGTTCATTTTCTTTTTTTACCTCCTGAAAAAAAGAACCTACGAAATCGCATTTTTAAAAAATCCTTTGATTCAATTGCTTGCCCTTCACCTGCTCTGGATTCTTATCACCGTTTTATTCTCTTACAAAGTCCTCATTTCCACAAAGTTTTTTCTTGCTAAAATTTGGTACATCAGTACTTACATTTTACTCACCGGATTATTTGTAAAAAAAATCAAGAATTTTAAAATCCTGTTTTGGAGCGTGTTGATACCTACTTGTTTCACAATTGTGATGGTATTGCTCCGACATGCGGCTACCGGATTTTCGTTTGACGATGTCAATGCCGCAACAGCCATTTTTTATCGCAATCATGTCAATTATGCCGCGTTTGTATCTCTCTTAATGCCTTTCATCTGGCTGGCTGCCACCTGGTATGGCAAGGCTACTTTGCCTCGTCATTTTCTCAACCTGACCAAATTACTTTTTATCATCGCCATCTACTTTGCCTATGCGCGTGGCGCCTGGCTGGCATTAATTGCAGCGATTGGCTTTTATTATGCGATGAAACTTAGACTGTTCAAATTCATCCTGCCGGCAATGCTGGTAATCTTCATTTTTATCGCGCACCACATGGTGACGGATAACAAATATCTCGACTACGCTCCCGAGTTCAGCAAAGCGATTTATCACGGCAGCCTGACCGAGCATATACAGGCAACCATCCGCAATCAGGACTTGTCCACCGCAGAGCGTTTTTACCGCTGGGTGGCAGGTATCCACATGGCAGGCGAACATCCGCTCACCGGTTTCGGTCCGGGTAGTTTTTATCATTTTTATCAATACTATACCGTCACTGCTTTCACCACTTATGTAAGTGATA
>JBGTCY010000050.1:0-17422 GCA_041748615.1 Chitinophagales bacterium | reverse complement strand
GAAAGTGGCCATCCTTATGACAGATGGTTATGAAGAATCAGAATTTTACGAGCCGCTTAAGGCACTTAAAGAAGCAGATGCGCAGGTAGAAGTGGTTTCACTAAAGTCCGGCATTATTAAGGGATGGACATGAAGTGATATGCTGTGTCAGAGATTCAAACAGGTTTGATGCGAAAAAATACAAATCAGACAAGTTAAAGGTCATTGAAATAAATTTCAACGACAGTGAATCTTTATCCGTGATTCCGGAGGATATTGATGTTGCATATTATTTGATTCATTCGATGTCAGCGGTAAATGAAGATTTTGAAGCGCTCGAAAAAAAGTCCGCTGTCAATTTCAAAAACAGAATAGAAAAGACGCATATTAAACAGGTCATCTATCTCAGCGGAATCATCAATGATAAAACTTTATCGAAGCATCTGCAGTCCAGAAAATCGGTAGAGGAAATTTTATCAAAAGCTTCATTTCATCTCACGACTTTGCGCGCGGGTATCATTCTTGGCTCAGGAAGCGCGTCATTCGAAATCATGCGTGATTTAGTGGAAAAATTACCGGTGATGATAGCTCCGAAATGGCTGAATACAAAATCACAGCCCATCGCTATTCGCAATGTCATCGAATGTTTGAAAGGAGTCTTGTTGAAGCCTGAAACATTCGACAAGAGTTTTGACATCGGTGGTCCTGAAATTTTAACTTACAAGGAAATGTTACTGAGATTCGCTAAAGTAAGACAACTTAAAAGGACGATTATCACCGTCCCGGTAATGACTCCTAAACTTTCATCTTACTGGCTGTATTTCGTCACTTCAACTTCTTTTACCCTGGCTTCAAATCTTGTGAAAAGCATGAGTGTGGAAGTGATTTGCCGCAATAATGATTTACATGAATTATTGGGTATCCGGTTGCTGAATTATGAAACAGCTATTCAATTGGCATTTGATAAAATTCAAAATGAAGGGGTAGGGGCGAGTTGGAAAGACGCTCAATCAAGTAAAATTTTAAATGGGGGAATTTCTAAATTAATTCATGTTCCAACGTTCGGTTGTTTTATTGATAAAAGAGAAATAAAAGTCAATGATGTTGAGCATTCGCTTCAAAAAATCTGGTCAATCGGAGGAGCGCGTGGGTGGTATTATGCCAACTGGCTGTGGGAATTAAGAGGTTTTGTTGATAAAATTTTCGGGGGAGTTGGTTTGCGAAGAGGCAGAAAAAATCAATATCAGATTTACGCGGGTGAATCATTGGATTTCTGGCGGGTATTATGCGCGGATAAGGAAGAAAAAAGGCTGTTGCTGTATGCCGAGATGAAATTGCCCGGAGAAGCCTGGCTCGAATTTAAAATCGTGAACAATACTCTTTACCAAACCGCAACTTTCAGACCGCTTGGGTTATGGGGCCGATTATATTGGTTTGCGGTATTTCCTTTTCACGCTTTCATTTTTGGAAACATGTTGAGAAAAATTGCTGAATATTAAAATGCAATTTATTTTTCTCCATGATTTCAAAAAAATGACTTTTACGAATCTGCTTTTTTTCCAAACCGCTTGATATTGTAAGTAATGTTCAGCATCACATACCGCCTGAGGGCATTGGTTTCCGAATCTTCAATATAAACTTCGGTAACGATTCTGCCGATGCTGTTGTTTTGATTGAGCATGTCAAAGATGCCGACTCTGACTTCCAGCGAGCGGTCTTTCAGGAATTTGTAACCCACCGAGGCGTTCCACATCAGGAAACTTTGACTGACATCTTCAGAAAGACCGGTGAAAAAAGTGTGACTCAGGTTGGTATTTAATGCCAATCCTTTCCACGGCAGCCAGTTGAATCGCAGGCTGCTTGTCTGGTTGAAAAAATTATTATTCGATTGAATTTGCAGGGAGTTGCGCACGATGGTATAGTTCGCGTTGTAGGAAATTGTGAAATCAATCTTTTCACTGATATTGCTGGAAAAGGTGATTCCCTGGTTGACGCTTATATTGTTCGCGATATTTTTTGCGTCATTGATGAGCGCTGGAATTCCATTGTAATTAAATCCGGCATTGAAATTCAGATTGCTCTTTATTTTTTTTACTGGAAATCCATAATTGAAAAACGAACGGGCGCTGCGGAATCCGTCAATATTCACAGGGCTGCTCAACTGGCTGCTCCGGTTGAGCATGATTCCGTCTGCTATCAGCGTGTCACGATTGGCTATCAACGTGGAGTTTCCGATATAGTCCAGTGTGTAACTGCCGAAAAGCATGACAAATAAATTGGTGCCTTTTTCAGTGTTGGTTTTATTGTAACGGCTGAAAATCTGATGCGTGTAAGATTGTCTTAAATCAGGATTTCCCGTTGATAAGAAAAGCGGGTTGGTGTTGTTGATGACATTTTGTAATTGAGCAATGGAGGGCGCATTCGTTGAAGTGCGGTAACGTACCCTCATATTTTCTGTTTTAGAAAATTTGTAATCCAACTGCGCGTTAGGCAACACATTATTAAAGTGGCGGTTGACCGAAAAATCAATGGGGAAAGTTTGTTCACCGGTCAGCAAAGCATATTGATAATCCGTTCCGGCAGAAAAACTGATTTTGTCTTTATTGAAACGCCAGGTAGCGCCACCCCGGTGAGTAAAATAAATATTTTCAAAAATGTTGCTTAAAATGGTGTCGGGTAACGTGTATTCATCCGTGGAAAGGTCATAGTTAAAAGTTTCCCGGTCTGTTTCGCTTTTTGTTTTGGAAACTTGATAGCTGCCCTGAATCATCGAATGTTTACCGACCGGTTCCGTGTAGGTTAAATTGGAAGAAATTGTCAATGAATTTCTGTCCTGGTTTGAAAACTGGTCAATCACTAATGAATCTCCCAAAAGAAAAAAGTCGTTAACGGCATTCAGATAGTTTTCATTCGTGTTTTCACTGAACTGAGTTCCGACATTCCAGGAGATGGTTCTGCCTTTTTTTCTGAATTTATAGCGGTAGAGAAGATTGTTATTTATATTAAAACCAAATCCTTCCGAACGGTTCGTATTGAGTGTGCGGCTTTCAAGAATATTTTCATTGAAAAAATTCAACCCGTTGCTGACAGAGTTGGATTGGTTCCTTTGCAAGCTGAAAGAAGGCGTGAAAATAATAGAGTGAAAAGAGTCTATGTCATATTCAAGCCGCAGGTTGAAACGATGGTTGTCATTGTCCGTCAGCGTGCGTGAATTTTCATTGTAAGTACGGGCGGTGTCAGCCGTAGTGATAAATTCTCTGTTCACTAAAGCGATTCTGTCACGTTCACTCCGGTTGAAAAAATAACTGCCCGTGACTTTGATTTTTTTTCCCCATTGGTCGCTGTAATTCATGCCGATGGAATGAGTCGTGGCGATTCCGTTTTGCTGTCCCAATAAAAAATTACTTGCCGGACCTCTCATTCTTCCACTTCCCCCCGGTCGTCCTCCGCCTCCCGGTCTGCCGCCACCGCTTCCTCCCGATGAAGCCTGAATGCCCATTAGGTCTTCTGTGCTGAAATTTTGCTGATTGACATTGTTGGTTAAACCGACAATGGAAATGCGCCTGTCGCCATTGAAATAATTAAGATTACCTCCGGCATTGTATCGCTCATCAGTGCCATACCCGGCATAAATACGTCCGAACAAACCGTTGTTCATGCCGGGTTTGGTAATAAGGTTGATGGTGCGGGTGGCTTGCCCGTCATCAAATCCGGTAAACTGAGCCTGATCGCTCAACTGGTCAAACACCTGCACTTTTTCAATAATGTCGGCAGGCAGGTTTTTGAGCGCGAGGTTTGGGTCGTCACCAAAAAATGGTTTGCCATCCACCAGCACCCGCGTGACTTCCTCTCCGCCAGATTTCACAGTTCCATCCTCATTGGTAATGCCGGGCATTTTGCCAATAAGGTCTTCCGCGCTGGCATCCGGATTGGTTTTAAATGAAGTTGAGTTGTATTCGGTTGTATCTCCTTTCTGCTCCACGCGGGTTTGCATCGCTTCTACGTTGATATTTCCGAGCATCTTTGACGCGATGTTCATTTGCAATTTACCGAGTTGAACATCTTTTCCTTCGATGTTGATTTTTTGTTCAATGGTATCATAACCCACATAGGTAGCTCTGAGGAGATATTTTCCATCAGCCAAAAATTTGATTTCAAATGAGCCTTCAATTCCGCTTGATGTTCCACGCCAGGCGTTAGAATCTTGTTCCGGAAAAACCACCACGTTGACTCCGATTAAGGGATGGTCATCTTTAGCATCATAGATGATGCCGCTGATTGAATGGGATTGTGCGAATAAAATTGATGTAGAAACAGAAAAAAAAATAATCAAGAAATAAAAGTGCATGTCGGAAACTTAAGGTTGGGTGGTTGGACTTCCTGATTTCAAAAGAGTTTAATATTTTATAATTATTTATAAATCAATCGGTCTTCCATTTTCAAATACGCTTTGATGCCGTGCCCAATAATAAACCGGATGGGTTCCGGGGTCCAGGGGATGACCGTGCGACCGACAAAGAATTTATCGGTGCGGTGAGATTTGATACCGGTAATCATTTCAGCGATGGTCAACCCGTTGAGCAACGTAAGGGAAACACCATGACCGACACAGCCCAATGAATAAATAATTTTTCTATCCTCCCCCAAATAGCCGATGGCAGGCGCAAGGTCTGTCGTGATGGAAACAGGACCACCCCAGCGATGCGTGAAGCGGATACCTTTTATCTGCGGAAAAATTTCGATGAGATGTTCTTCTAAATGCCGAAAGGTACTTGGGTTTAAATCTTTGTTCAAATTTTTGCCATAGCCGATGGAAACATCACCGCCACCCATGACGATGCGGTTGTCTTTCGTCAGGCGATAATAGTGAACAAGATTGCGCGCGTCTTCAATTCCCGCCCGATTCGCCCAGCCGATGGATTGCATTTGAGCATCCGTTAGTGGTTCAGTTAAAACGATGTGCGTAAACACAGGAGTTTGTTTTTGCCGGATGAGCGGCACATTGACCGAGTAGGCATTGGTGGCAAGTACCAAGCGGCTGCCTGAAATTTTTCCGGATGTAGTAGTCACCTCAACCGATCCGCTTGGTTTTTTATCAATGGAAATCACAGGAGAGTTTTCATAAATCACGACACCCATTGCTTCTGCCAGATGTTTCAACGCCCGGACAAATTTTGCCGGATGCAAAATGCCGCAGCGCGGTTCATACCAGCCGTTGCGGTAGAGTTGTGTTTGAAATTCTTGTCTGAGCCGGGGAGTATCCCATCTTTCAATATTTTTTAATCCCCACTTTTCAGCGATTTTAAATTCTTTTTCAACTCTTTTTTCCTGTGCTTTGGAAGCGGACACCAATAAATATCCGCTCCGTTCATAATCGCAATCAATTTTATTTTCTTTGATGAAATCAGCCTGATAATCCACCGCTTCTTCCATGTAATGTTGCGCTTCGATTGCTTTTTCCTTGCCGAAACGTAATTGGGTAATTTCTTTGGTCAGTCCGAACAAGGTCATCGAAAATCCGCCATTTCTGCCACTCGCCCCATAGCCGCAATATTGAGATTCCAAAACAGCAACGGTCAAAGACGGTTGCAGCCGCTTCAGATGGATGGCTGCCGACAATCCTGTGAAACCTCCGCCTGTAATGATGACATCCGATTTATTTTCACCTTGCAGGGAGGTGTTGGGAAGAATGTTTTCATCAAGGGATTGCAGCCACCAACACTGTTGGTTTATTTTTGACATGAATCGAAGATATGCCGAAACAACTTAGGTTTTCAAATAATGAAATGGTAAAATGTTCGGCATTAACCGAGAGTACGTCTCTTTTCTTCGAAAATTCGACTACTCTATGCATAACGTAAGGTTCATTCTTTTACTTCCATCACTTTATAAGCTCCATTTTCATCCGCAATGACAAACCACCATTCCTGTTGAAACGATTTTGCGGGGAACTCTGCCGATTGAAAAATCCCGGAAATTTCAGCAAGAACTTCCGTTTTGTTTTTATCCGTTCGGTTTACTTTTTTTATTTTAAGATTTTGAACCTCCCATTTTTCGGATTCCATTTTCAAATTAAGTTCCTGATAATAGGTATGGATGGCAGTTTCATAATTACTTTCCAAAGTAGAGCAGGAATTTAAAAGCAAACAAAAAATCACAAAATGGAAGTAACGGATTTTAGCCATTTGGTAGTCAGAATTTGATGAAGTCACTCTTGAATTTTATTCCGAATATAGATTTCATTTTATTGTCAGTCCGGTAATCTTTTATTTTTATTCGAATTCAATAATGATCAAGTGATAATGATAGGCCTGGGAAAATTTATTTCAAATTTTCCATTTCATAAACCGGAGGGAATAAATTTCACCCAATGTTAAGCGAATGTTAACTTCGTCCGCCAAAAAATATAGATGAAATCAATTATTCGGTTATCCCCCTGCTTGCTGCTGTTGTTTATTTTTTCAAAAAGCTATGCCCAGGGCGAAATTGACGAACGGGCGATGATTGAAGATTTCAGAGGAATGGAGTTTACATCCAAAGAAAAGACCTTCCATATCAATTTCCGATTCAGGATGCAAAACCGGGTGGGGCTTTATACACAAAGCGCCAATGATTTTCATATCAAAGAAGTGGAGGCAAGAGTCAGAAGATTGAGGCTCCGGATGGATGGTTACATTATTAATTCCAATCTGACTTACAGCATTCAATTGTCATTTACAAGAGGTGATGTGGATTTTGAAAATACAGGGGTGGTCAATATTGTTCGTGACGCGGTGATGTTTTACCGCTTTAATCATTGGTGTTACCTCGCTTTCGGATTAAACAAATTACCCGGAAACCGTCAGCGCGTAAATTCATCAGGGCAGTTGCAATTTGCAGACCGCTCAATTGTGAATGCAGCCATGAATATTGACCGCGACTTTGGTTTGAAAGCTTATTTACAACCAAACATCGGAAATCATCATTTCAACATCAAATTGGCGCTGACAACAGGGGAGGGGCGCAGCGTGAATTTCACCGATGACGGATTGGCGTACACCGGAAGGTTGGAATGGCTTCCGCTGGGATTGTTCACAAGAGAAGGTGATTTTTCTGAAGGCGACCTTGAGCGCGAATCTTCTCCGAAATTGTCAATAGCCGGAGGGTACAGTTTTAATCATCGCACCATTAAAACCGGAGGTCAGTTAGGAAAATTGCTTTTTCAACCCCGCGATATCAGTACACTCATTGTTGATTTTTTATTTAAATGTAAAGGATGGGCATACAGTGCTGAGTTCTTAATGCGGCAGGGAGGTATCAATCCTGTCACGATGAATGAATTCTATGAACTCCGTTATGTCTATGCCGGGAAAGGATTCAATCAGCAAATTTCCTATCTGTTTAAAAAGAATTATGAACTTGCGTTTCGCTATTCAAACTTGTTGCCGGATGAAGTATTAAAAGGTTTGGAAACAAGACATGACGTGATAGAGGCGGGCGCTACCAAATACATTCGCAATCATCGCATCAAAGTGCAATGGAATGTAATGTACAATATTCGTGAGGGAAACTACCGGTTCTCACATCCTGCAAATCATTGGGGAACACTCTTCCAGGTTGAATTCGGAATCTAATTCATCGAGTCTCATTATCTTTGTCAGGAACAATTTTAACTTGTAAAAAAATCATTTTATGAAAAACGCGCTTCTTTTCTCAATCATGATAGTTGTCAGCCAATCAGTTTTCGCACAGGGCTTTTACCTTGAATATAAGATGTCATCACCAACCGGAAACGGCATGACAGGCGACATGAAAACATATTACCAGGACGGAAACAGCCGTACGGAAATTTCAACATTAGCTCCCGTGGTTGGTCAAATTTCAATGGTTACATTATTATTGAAAGACAAGCCGGATGTTGTGTATATGCTGGATGATAAAGCGAAAGAATATTCGGAAGTTGCCGCCAAAGAAGAAGCCGGTATCAAAGATGATGATGAGAAAGATTACACCGTAACTGTTGTGGGAAAAGAAAAAATCAACGGGTACAACACAACGCATGTTAAGGTAAAAAGCAAAGACAATCCTGAGATGGAAATGTGGATGAGCACGGAAGTGGCGGATTACAAAGAGTTATCAAAAGTGAAATCAAAATACACGGGAAAAGACAATATGTATAAAGCGCTTGAAGCGAAAGGAGCGGGCGGTTTTCCGGTGAGAATCAAAGCAAACGAAATGCGTCAGGTCATTCTGATTGATTTAGTGAAAGCGGAAAAAAGAAAAAACCCCGCGGAAATGTTCAGCCTTACCGGTTACAAAAAAAGTGAAAGCGCCAATATCATCCCCGGCATCAATGTGCAGGACCTGATGAAAAATATCCAAAACGCCACACCCGAAGAGCGTCAGAAAATGATGGAAGAGTTGCAAAAACAGTATCAGCCTAAGTAAGAATAATGCGTCATTGCGAGGGAATAATTGCTCAGAGCGATTGCTACTCCCGAAGCAATCCCTTGTAATTTTCAATTATGAGATTGCTTCGCTCGTTCCTCGCTCGCAATGACGGTAGTTTTTCAAGGTTCCCTAATTATAAAATGTAAATTCTACTCTAAGTAAAAACTATTGAGACTTTAGTCATAACCGTAAATTTCAATTGACGGAATATCATCAATCCGCTCCCAATAAGAAAAATTTTCTACCCTCCGTGCAATTCCCGGAAAAATTTATTTGATTTTCCTATTAACCCAATATACATTGCTTCACAGTGACAGAGTATGTCCTAAATGCTCTATCGCTTTGCAATGATTTTTTCATTGCAAGGATTTAAAAATCTTACCTATGAAGCAATTATTTTCCTTTTGGGCGCTCGCAACCGTGATGTGTTGCAGTTTTTTTGCCAACGCGCAGGTTTTTACAGATGAAATCTGTTTTATCAGTCCGACAAAACCCGACCAGGTGAGCGCGAATGTGCAATGGGTGGTGGAAACCGCCATTGACAGCGTTTCGCAGACGCTCACCATCCGTACAACCTTTTCAAAGGACTTTGCGGATAACACCTACGGCACGAATGCGGTCGGATGGCCCAGCGGGCATACCTTCAATCAGTTGGTGGGCTCCGACCATTTGCAGTTGGCATTGTTCAACGGCAATGGCGCTAAGAGCCTCGAGCTGAAGATGGATTATATTTCTGCGAGCAGCGCGGTGCCTTCCGGCTATAAATGTCTGGGCGTTTTGGGCGGGGATGGGAAGATGATTTTCGGCAACGCCAGCGATGTGCTGCATGTGACGACTTCATTGGATGAAAACTTTAACACGTATGGCTATGTGCTCACTGCCAACTCACCGGCTACGGATGCATTTTTTACACCAAATCCCACTTACCCCAACTGGATTTTTGAAATGTGGTATCAGGCGACTGTCAATCTCAGCGCGTTCGGTGCTTCCGGTTTCGGTTATCCTGAAATCACTTCCGTTCATGCCAGTCCCAGCAAAACGGGCAGCAATTCAGAAACAGTACTACCTTCCGATTGTCCTGACCCGCTGGATTTTACCGTGCAAAATGAAAACTGTCTCTCCGATTGCAGCGGCAGTATTTCGCTGAAAATCAATTCTGGTCAGGCGCCTTTCACCGTCAGTTGGTCGAATGGAGCAACCGCGCATATCATCAGCGATTTGTGCCCCGATGATTATTCCGTTACCGTTACGGACGCCAATGGCAATTCGCAGACTGCGACTGTTACCGTGCTGGAAGCTGATTGTTCCGGTGGGCAGATTTGTTTTGTCAGCCCCAACAAGGGCGATATTGTACATGCGAAAGCGGAATGGTCTTACAACACCTGGACGATTGACCCGCTCAATAAAACACTCACCATTCGCACGACATTTTCAAAAGGATTTGTTGACAACACTTACGGCACGAATGCCATTGGCTGGCCCAGTGGTCACACGTTCAATCAGTTGGTTGGCTCCGACCATTTGCAGATTGCTTTACATGATGCCAATGGTGACAGGAAATTGGAATTGAAATTAGATTACATCTCTGCCAGTGCGGCAGCGCCCTCCGGCTATAAAAGTCTTGGCGTTTCGGGTGGTGATGGAAGTATGATATTCGGCAATTCCGCCAGCGTACTGCATGTTACCTCTTCATTGGATGAAAACTTTAACACGTATGGCTATGTACTCACTGCCAACTCACCGGCTACAGATGCATTTTTTACACCCAATCCCACTTACCCAAACTGGATTTATGAAGTGTGGTACGAAGCGGTGGTGGATTTGAATGTATTCGGAACAGTTGGTTTCGGTCATCCTGAAATCACATCCGTTCATGCCAGCCCCAGCAAAACGGGCAGCAATTCAGAAACAGTACTACCTTCCGATTGTCCTGACCCGCTGGAATTTACCGTGCAAAATGAAAACTGTCTCTCCGATTGCAGCGGCAGTATTTCGCTGAAAATCAATTCCGGTCAGGCGCCTTTCACCGTCAGTTGGTCAAATGGCGCAACAGCGCATGTGATTAGCGATTTGTGCCCGGATGATTATTCCGTTACCGTTACGGACGCCAATGGCAACTCGCAGACAGCGACTGTTACCGTGTTGGAAGCCGATTGTTCCGGTGGGCAGATTTGTTTTGTCAGCCCCAACAAGGGTGACATTGTTCATGCTAAAGCGGAATGGTCCTACAACACCTGGACGATTGACCCGCAAAATAAAACACTCACCATTCGCACGACATTTTCAAAAGGATTTGTGGACAATACTTATGGCACAAATGCCATCGGATGGCCCAGCGGTCACACGTTCAATCAGTTGGTTGGCTCCGACCATTTGCAGATTGCCTTGCATGACGCCAATGGCGACAGGAAACTCGAATTGAAAATGGATTACATTTCCGCCAGTGCGGCAGCGCCTTCCGGTTATAAAAGTCTTGGCGTTTCGGGTGGTGATGGAAAAATGATTTTCGGCAATGCCGCCAGCGTACTGCATGTTACATCTTCATTGGATGCAAACTTTAACACGTATGGGTATGTGCTGACAGCAAACTCGCCTGCCACCAACCAAAATTTTGACGTCAATCCAGATTACCCGAACTGGATTTATGAGGTGTGGTACGAAGCGGTGGTGGATTTGAATGTGTTCGGAACAGTTGGTTTCGGTCATCCTGTGATTACCTCTGTTCATGCCAGCCCTAGCAAAACGGGCAGTAACTCAGAAAGTGTACTGGAAGGCGATTGTCCGCGCGAGTGCGAGGAGAATACGTTGTCCATTTCCGCAACAGCCGTGGCGAGTGATGATTGCGACAATCCGCCCGGACCGTGCGATTGTCCCTGTAACGGTAAAATGCGCACGCTTACGGTTGAATATTTAGGCGCAAGCGGAGCAACGGTCAATGTTTATAAAAAATCTGATTTAAAAGCAGGCAATCTGATTGTAACTTTTACCAATGTTCAGCAAGGTCAAATTTTATTTATTGATGCCAATGGTCAGTTTGAAAGCAATACTCATTTTCAGATTGTCGGTATTTCCGGTTCCACCGCCATTCATACTTCCTGCTCGCGTTACATAGCAGGGGAAACTTATGGCAGTTTTAAAGTTGTAGGCTATACGGATGGACAGTATAACGAATGTCAGGCGATAGACGGATGCGTCACCTGTCCGTGTAGCGGTAAAATGCGTACGCTCACCGTACGTTATCTCGGAGGAAGCGGAGCAACCGTGAATGTGTATAAAAAATCAGGATTATCAGCGGGTGATTTGGTTGTTTCATTCACCAATGTACAGCAAGACCAGATTTTATTTATTGATGCCAATGGTCAGTTTGAAAGCAATACATATTTTCAGGTTGTTGGAATTTCCGGTTCTACTGCTATTCACACTTCTTGTTCGCAGGAAATAATTGGAAAAACCTTTGGCAGCTTTGAAGTATTGGGCTATAAAGACGGCTCAAATAATGAATGCTCTTTAATAATTTGCAACGGCAGCATCAACCTGACGGTACTTGATGGTGAGCCGCCTTTTACCTTTGAATGGTCAAGCGGAGAAACTACTCAAAATCTCAGTGGTGTTTGCCCTGGCGAATATACTGTGACAGTTACCGACTACAACAACTGTACAATGACGACAACTGTCACTGTCGGAGATATTCCCTGCGGCAGCGCGGTGCTCGGTGATTTTGTGTGGAATGATTTAAATGGCAACGGACAGCAGGATGCGGGTGAACCCGGCATTCCCGGTGTGGCAGTGATGCTGTTTAATGCTGATAATGATGTGCAACTGCAATCAACCGTTACGGATGAAAACGGTTTTTATATTTTCGAAGGACTGACGCCCGGCAATTATTATGTGAAATTCGATCACTCGACAACACCCACGGATTTTGTGCCTACGCTTTTGAATGTAGGCGCCCCGGCAACCGACAGCGATGCCGACCCCATTACCGGAAAAACCGGTATTTATTCATTATCTCCCGGTGACACCATTCTTACGGTGGATGCGGGCTATTTCCAACTTGCCTGTGTTGGTGATTTTGTTTGGAATGATTTGAACGGCAACGGTCAGCAGGATGCGGGCGAACCCGGCATTGGCGGTGTGAAAGTCAAACTTTATGATGCTGCTACTAACCTGCCGCTTGACAGCATGATGACAGATGGTAACGGCTTGTATTTTTTCTGTGAATTATATCCCGGTGATTATTACATCGTGTTTGACCACGGCACCATTCCAAACGGTTTCACACCCACCCAAACAAATGTGGGTGACCCTGAAACCGACAGCGATGCCGACCCTGTTACGGGCAAAACATCCACTTTCACGCTTGTGCCTGGTGACGACAACCGTACCATTGATGCGGGTTATATCGCGCCTGCCGGTATTGGCGATTTCGTGTGGCATGATTTGAACGGCAACGGTCAGCAAGATATGGGTGAACCCGGCATCGAAGGCGTGATGGTGATTTTATTTAATGCCGACACCGACCAGCCCTTGGATACCATGCTCACCAATGCGAGCGGTTTTTATTTCTTTGGAGATTTGCTGCCGGGCAACTACTATATTCAGTTTGTTCACAGCACCGCGCCCAATAATTACATTCCCACACAATCACTCGTGGGCGACACATCCACCAATAGCGATGCGGATGAAACCACAGGAAAAACGCAAACCATTATTTTGGCTGCGGGTGAAATCAATACCACGATTGACGCTGGCTATCTCTGCGCTCCCGTGAATTGCGAAATTGAAGGACTGCTTTCATTATGCCCCAACACGCAGACCGAATACAGCGGACCTGCCGGAGTGGAAACTTACGAATGGACGATTGACGGTGATGCTGAAATTATTTCTTCGAATGATGGAGCGACCATAACGGTATTGACTGCCGATATGTGCGGTGAATTTACCGTGATGCTCACCACTTCGATTAACGGCTGTCACTCATCATGCAGCATGACCGTGCAGGTGGAAGATAATATTCCTCCGACTATTGAATTTGATGTGCCGGAACAAACGATTTCCTGCACCGACACGGCAGTATTCCCCGAACCGATTATCACGGACAACTGCCCGGGTTCGATTTATCTATTGAATGTTTCCACTTCCACTATTCCGGGTGATTGCCCGCAGAATTATCGTTTGGTGAAAACATGGACGGTAGCGGACGCCTGCGGAAACGTGTCGAGCGCTTCTTATATGATATTGGTGGAAGATAATCAGCCTCCGATTGTTTCGGTAACGCCCACACAATATGAAATTGAATGTCCTAATGAACCGATGTTTGGCGAATTGATTGTTAACGATAATTGCGACCCCAATCCGAATATTGACTTTGTGGATGATACCATTCCCGGAAATTGTCCGAATAATTACATCATCGCAAGAAACTGGACGGTCGTTGATGCCTGCGGAAATGTTTCCAGCGCTTCACAAGCAATTACCGTTATGGACAATACGCCTCCCGTGATTAACGGAGTGGGTGATGCTCTGACAATCGCATGTCCTGCTATTCCGCAATTCAGTCAGCCGACTGCGAGCGATGAATGCGGCAGCGCAACACTGACATTCAGCGATGAATTAGAATTAGGCGATTGCGCTTATGAATTCAGTATTACCAGAACATGGACTGCTACTGACGCCTGTGGAAATACTGCTACTGCTTCACAAACCATAACAGTTGTGGATACCACCGCTCCGGTAATTAGCGGAGTGGGCGCAGATGAAACAATTGACTGCACGGAAACACCGCAATTCAGTTCACCGTTTGCTACGGATGAATGTGATGCGCAGCCTCAGTTGACTTTCGCGGATGATACGTTGTCCGGAAATTGTCTGAATGAATTCAGCATCAAACGTACCTGGACGGCTGTGGATGCCTGCGGCAATTCTGCTACCGCTTCACAAACGATTTCTTTCGCTGACAACACTGCTCCTGAAATTAGCGGAGTGGGTAATGACAAAACGGTTGAATGTCCCGAATTGGCTGAGTTCAGCGAGCCGACCGCGACCGACAATTGCAGCAATGTATTGCTTTCGCATGTTGACCATTTTATTCCAACGGATTGTTTTTACCAATTCAGCGTGAAGCGCGTATGGACAGCGCTCGATGCCTGCGGTAATTTTTCAACCGCCTCACAAACGATTACGATTATTGATACGCTTGCTCCAGAAATCAACGGAGTGGGTCCCGATATGACAATTTCTTGTCCGACTGAACCGCAATTCAGTACACCACTGGCGGAAGATATTTGTTCACCAGCCGTGCTGAGTTTTGCCGATGACACGATAGTGATTTGTCCGCATTCTTACAGCATCACGCGCACCTGGTCTGCGATTGATAGCTGCGGCAATACTGCAACTGCATCACAAACGATTTCTGTGATTGACAACACTGCACCGATAATTAGTGGAGTTGGTCAGGCTCAAACGATTGAATGTCCTGCTCAACCGCAATTCAGTTCACCGATTGCGACTGACGCTTGTGACGCGCAACCGCAGTTGACTTTCATAGATGATACATTAGCCGGAAATTGTGCCAATGAATACAGCATTACCCGCACATGGACTGCTGTGGATGCGTGCGGAAATTCTGCGACTGCATCACAAACAATTAATGTGATTGATACAATTGCACCGGTAATCAGTGGAGTAGGAGCGGCTCAAATGATTGAGTGTCCCGCTATTCCGCAGTTCGATGAGCCGACTGCCAGCGATAATTGCGGTATTGCAACATTAACTTTCAGCGATGAATTGGATCTGGGTGATTGTGCTTATGAATTTAGCATCACGCGCACCTGGACGGCTGTAGATGCTTGCGGAAATACAGCAACTGCATCACAAACGATTTCGGTAATTGACACAACCGCTCCGGTGATTAGCGGAGTAGGCGCTAACGATACGATTAACTGCCCGGCTGCTCCGCAATTCAGCGCTCCAATTGTAACAGACGGATGCGATGCGCAGCCTTTCCTGACATTCTCGGATGATACATTGTTTGACAATGCGCCTGAGTTCATCGTCATCACGCGCACCTGGAATGCAATAGACGCCTGCGGCAATGAAGCCATTTCACAAAGTCAGACAATCACTATCAGAAATTCTTACACGCCCGCCACCGGCACGAATCCAAGCTGTTCGTACTTATGTGACGGCAGCGTTTCTGTGAGCGGAGCTTGCTTCGGCTATTTGTGGTCAACCGGTGATACGACAGCGGAAGTTTTCAACCTCTGTGAAGGTACTTACATCGTGACCATGACGGATGCCTATGGTTTTCAAATCGTGGATACGGTCGTGCTGACCGCGCCCGATGAAATCGTATTGGATACAATTGTAACGCATGTTTCCTGCTTCAGCGCAAGCGATGGCGCGATTGAACTTCTCGTTTCTGGCGGTTCAGCTCCATATACTTACATGTGGTCGAATAATGCCACCACAAAAGACATCAGCGGCTTGATTGCCGGAACTTACTCTGTAGTGGTAATGGATTTTAATGGTTGCACTGCTACAATTACCGTCATTATTCGTCAGCCGAGCGAATTAGTGTTGGGCGCATTGCCGGAACCTGTTTCCTGCGAAGGCATGAGTGACGGAGCAATTACGTTGTTCGTAAGCGGTTCTGTTCCACCTTATACATTCGAATGGAGCAATGGCGACACCACTCAAAACATTTCCGGCTTAACGGCAGGAAGCTACTCGGTGACGGTAACGGACGAGAACATGTGCGAAGCCACGCTCACGATTGAAGTGCTTGAGCCAATCACGCTGACAATCTCAGGTTTCACTACGAAAGAAGGATGCGAGCCGGGCACAGGTGCGGTAACGATTTCCGTGAATGGCGGCACCACGCCTTACGCTTTCGATTGGAGCAATGACGACACTATTCAGAATTTATTGAATGTCATCAGTGGCAGCTACACCGTAACTGTAACGGACAGCAATGGATGCAACGCTTCACAAACTTTCATTGTGGACAGTTCCACAATTACGATTTGCAGTATTTCGGGAGAGGAAAATA
Organism: Chitinophagales bacterium; assembly: GCA_041748615.1. Lineage (GTDB taxonomy): Bacteria > Bacteroidota > Bacteroidia > Chitinophagales > CAIOSU01 > JBGTCY01. Next base: position 963 of record JBGTCY010000050.1, on the reverse strand, counting down.
TTTGTCCTTTCTCGATGCATGAATATACAGCCGCAACAGTTGCCGGAACTTACAAATGGACAATAAGCGGAAACGGAGCGATTGTCGGTTCAGACGAAGAGCAGACAGTCCTTGTGGAAACCGGTACTTGTGGTGAGTTTACCTTGGAGTTAACCGTTACGGGCGAAGATTGTCCTTCGACTTGCAGTCTGACAGTTTCCATTGAAGATAACAATGCTCCAATAATCAGCGGAGTTGGACAGGCTCAAATGATTGAGTGTCCCGCTATTCCGCAATTCAGCGAGCCGACTGCGAGCGATAATTGCGGAAATGTATCACTCACATTCAGTGATGAGTTGACATTGGGTGATTGCGCTTATGAATTCAGCATCACAAGAACATGGACAGCGACTGACGCTTGCGGAAATTCCGCAACTGCATCACAAACAATTACAGTAATTGACAATACTGCACCGATAATTAGCGGAGTAGGTCAAAACGAAACGATTGAATGTCCTGCTGAACCACAATTCAGTTCACCGATAGCGACTGATGCTTGTGACGCGCAACCGCTTTTGACTTTTGCAGATGATACTTTGTCTGGAAATTGTGCCAACGAATATAGTATCACCCGCACCTGGACTGCTATTGATGCTTGTGGAAATTCTGCTACTGCATCCCAAACAATTAACGTGATTGATACCATTGCACCTGTAATTAGTGGAGTTGGACAAGCTCAAACAATCGAGTGTCCCGTTATTCCGCAATTCAGCGAGCCGACCGCGAGTGATAATTGCGGTACTGTATCGCTCACGTTCAATGATGAACTCACATTGGGTGATTGCATTTATGCATTCAGCATCACAAGAACATGGACAGCGACTGACGCTTGCGGAAATTCCGCAACTGCATCACAAACAATTACAGTAATTGACAATACTGCACCGATAATTAGCGGAGTAGGTCAAAACGAAACGATTGAAT
>JBGTCY010000049.1:0-5858 GCA_041748615.1 Chitinophagales bacterium | reverse complement strand
AGCGCCATTCGACCATAAATAAGTGTAAGGTGAAGTGCCTCCACTTACTTGCAATGCAATAGAACCTGTTCCCCCATTGCATCCGATAGCTTGAATCTGAGCTGAAACAGTCAGCCCTGAAGCCGGTTCCAGCAATTCAATATCGAGAATTGCTTCACAGCCGTTAGAGTCCGTTACGGTGACTACATAAACATCAGCGGACAGGTTTTCAATATTTTGTGTGCTGTCATTCGTTGACCATTCAAAACTGTAAGGTGAATTGCCGCCTTGTACGGTGATATTGATTGCGCCATCACTGCCGCCTTTGCAACTGACCGTTTGCGTGATTGCTCCCAGCACCAAGGGCGCGGGCGCGCTCACGGTAGCTGAAGCTGTAGCAATGCAGTTGTTCGCATCCGTAATCGTCACGGAATAATTACCCGCTCCTACCCCGTTCAGGTTTTGGTTTTGACTGCCATTTGACCATAAGTAAGTGTATGGTGAAGTTCCACCCTGAATAGCTAAGTTGACAATGCCATCATTCGCACTGAAACAGTTTACATGCAGCGCATTCGCTGTAGCAGTGAGCGGTTGCGCCTCATCGAGTTGGTAAGTTTCTGAAATTGTACAGCCGTTAAGGTCAGTAATCGTTACACTGTAAGTGTTTGCAGATAACCCTGAATTGATGGCAGCGGTAGCGCCATTCGACCATAAATAAGTGTAAGGTGAAGTGCCTCCACTTACTTGCAATGCAATAGAACCTGTTCCCCCATTGCATCCGATAGCTTGAATCTGGGCTGAAACAGTCAGACCTGAAGCCGGTTCCATCAATTCAATATCAAGAATCGCTTCACAATCGTTGGCATCCGTTACGGTGACTATATAGACATCAGCAGACAGGTTTTCAATATTTTGTGTTGTAGCATTGTTTGACCAATCAAAACTGTAAGGTGAATTGCCACCCTGTACGGTGATGTTGATTGCGCCATCACTGCCGCCTTTGCAACTGACCGTTTGCGTGATTGCTCCCAATACCAAAGGCGCAGGCGCATTCACGGTCGTAAATGCCATTGCCATACATCCGTTTGCATCCGTTACGGTAACACCATAACTTCCGGCTGATACACCTTCAAGATTTTCGCTTGTCGCTCCGTTTGACCAGTTATAAGTATAGAGGGCATTTCCTCCGGAAACCATCAGATTCACGCTTCCGTCATTGCCTTCAAAACAACTGACATCCGTTGCTATTACCTCCGCTTCCAAGAGCATGGGTTGTTGCAATGAAATGGTTTTTACCTGCTGACAGCCGTTATTGTCTGTTAATGTAAGCGTATAGCTTCCAGCGGTTAACTGATTGATACAAGGTGTGTTATCCTGTGTTGACCAACTATAATTGTAAGGCGCAACTCCCCCACCCGCCTGTGCACAGATTTCACCGCTGGCAAAACCATTACAGGAAATTTCATTTTCAATAGAAAGACTAAGCGTTAGCAATGCCGGTTGAGAAATCATATAATTTCTTGTTGCGGAACAGCCGTTTTCATCCGTCACCGTCAGTGAGTAAGCGCCTGCGGTGAGGGTGAACTGATTTTGATTCGTGCTGCCGTTTGACCAGGCAAAAGAATAGGGCGCACTGCCACCACCTGTGTTGACGATAATGCAACCGTTATTTCCACCGGCACACGAAACATCCATGACTACAGCCGAAACCATCAGTGCCTGCGGACCTACTACCATTCCTTCAAGCGTGGCGCTGCATTGATTGGCATCCACCACCGTAACGGTATAACTGCCCGGAGAGATTCCCGTTAAATTCTGCTGAGTTGAGCCATTTGACCATAGGTAAGTAAAAGTGGGTGTACCTCCAAAAGCGGTCAGTAATAATGAGCCGTCCGCGCTTTTGTGGCAGGAAGGCGGCACCGGAATAGCGCCCAGCGTGAGTTCCTGCGGCTGAGTCACGGCAAAAGTATCTGTACGGTTACAGCCATTGGTATCAGTTACCGTTAAAATATAATTTCCAATCGCTAATCCCTGAATGATCGGAGCGCCATTTCCATTCAGCCACTGATAAGTATAACCGGGTGTTCCACCAATAACTGCAACTTGTATGCTGCCGTCATTTCCGCTGTAACAACTGATATTTTCAATGAGGGCATTTGATGAAAGCGGAGTTGGTTCATCCACAATCACCGTTTCAGTGAGTGTGTCTGAGCATAAGCTGCTATCTGTAACCACTACGGTGAAACTAAAAGCTCCCGGAGCCATGCCTTCTAACGATGCTATCGTGTCACCGGTTGACCAGAGGTAGGTAAATGGAGCAATCCCATATTCAATATCCAATGAAATCACCCCATCCTCAGCGCCAAAACAGGAGATGCTCTGAATTTTTGACGAAACAGCCAAACGGCAGGTATCCGGGCAGGGAGCCTCAACGACCGTATCATCCGGGAAACGAACGAAATCGCAATTCGTCACCGCACTCGGTGTGAGCATCGCATTAAAAAACGAGCGCATGCCGTTGATACAATCCATTGAATTGTTTTTAGAATAATCATGACCGCCCAAATAGAACACATATTGTCCTCTGCCCGAACCGAGTTTTGAAACGGATTGACCCATCACCTGCGCATTCGCGGCAGACGCGCCAGCCTGGTGAATTTCCGTGCTGTTGATGAGTGTGCCGGGAGCAATTAAATCCCAGTTTCGTTGAGCGCCACCAATGTTATTCGGGTCAAACGGTCCTTCATATTGCGAAAACGGCATGTCGGGATGCGGGAAAGCATAAGGAGCTACGTTGGTATTTCTCACCCTCACGCCATGTGTTGTCTGAAAACGTCCGCCCGTAGGATTTTCAAATGCCTGAATCGCTTTACATTGCGCTAAGAAATTACCGCCTGATAATACATAGGCACGAACGGTATCCACGACCGAACCCATATTATCATTATGCGGGATTGTGGCAAAGGTGAAACAGGAGTCCACTAAATTGATGGCATTGGTAGTTGTATAATTTGAAGACGGAATACCCGCAATCGTCATGTAATCCAGGTGAATCTTCTCGTTTTTCCCATCTATTAAAATCGCGGTGCGGGGTTTTTGAGTCAGGATGAAGCGAATGTCCACTTCCGCTGCTTCTGTTAATTGATACACATTCACGCGGCTGTTTACCGGCAACGCATCATTGTATGCTTTGATAATGGCAGCCACCCCGGCAGAATCTTCGGGTTGAATTAAGAAAGGACCCGCTTTAAAATGCCTCTTTGCCGCAGCCTGAGCGGTTGGGGAAACGCGCGTAGCATTGGCTGAAAAATCTACGGCATCTTTTGCTTTTCCGGTTCTAATCACCCAGCTTAATGTTTTTTCCTCATTCAGCAGTGTAACTAACAATCCATAAGCTTTCATATTAAAATAACCCGGATTGGCTTGCAGGGTATTGTCCATTGCAATCACATAGGTTCCCGCGGGAACGGTTTTAATGTTTGGAAAAGAAGGCTGTTGAGAAGGCTGAGTACCTAAGTCAGGGTCGCTGTAGGTACCGGTTTTGCTGGGGCTGGCATGAATACCGGTAATCACCGGTTTGCCGAATCCGGCTGCGCCAAATGCATTCAGATTGACCGTCACTTCATACCATACTTCAAAAATCCAGTTGGGATAATTGGGGTCGGCTGTATAAATACTGTCAGTAGCCGGTGAATTGACGGTGAGCACATAGCCCAGGTCATTCAGGTTTTTATCCAGTGAAGTCATCGCATCGAGCACATCAGCGGCATTGCCCAACAGCATCTGCCCGTTGCCTCCGCTCACACCCATGCTTTTATAACCGGATGACGCGGATGGATTTGCGTTGAGATAGTCGAGACTGAATTCCATTTTCTTCACTCCGTTGGCATCTTCCAGCGCGAGTGAGAGATTGTCGAACTGCACCAAATCCATGAATTCATGGCTCATGGGATAACCGATGGCATTCGCGCCATACGTATTGTCCACGTAAGTCTTCGGAAAAATAGTTTTAATCGTGACGGTCTGCTCGCCACTGTTCACCGTCCATTCAGTGCGAAAACCGCTCATGCCGGGAGTTTCCGGATTATCAAAACATAAATCGCCTTTGGTGCATATTGCTTCATTGACCACAGAAGATGCAGTCGCGGTCACACCTGCCGCGTCCGTTACCGTTACAATATAATTACCCGGACAAAGCGCTCCAATCTGAGCGGTTGTTTCTCCATTTGACCATAAGTAACTGAAGGGCGGCTGACCAAAATGAACATTGACAGCAATACTGCCGCTGCAAGGAGTTTCACAATTTTCGTGAAGCGCATTAATCGTCAATGGTATCGGACACTCAGCGGGCACAACCGCTTCCGAATTGTTACCGGTTTTGCCGGGACTGGCATGCACCGACACGATGGAAGGATAGCCGAACCCGGCTGCGCCAAACGCGCTCAATTTCACGGTTGCCTCATACCACACTTCGTAAATCCATTCGGGATAATCAGCGTTGATGGCATACTGCTGATTCGTAGCCGGAGAATTCGAAGTCAGCACATAGCCATAGGTATTAAAGTTTTCATCCAATGACGTTGTCACAAATAACACATCATTTGTATTGCCGGCAATCATTTTGCCATCGCCACCGCTTACTCCCAGGCTTTTATAGCCGGAAGGCACATCGGATGATGAGGAGATGTAATCCATTTTTAACTCCATTCTTTTTGTTCCGTTCGCATCATGCAAGCCAATTTGTAAATGGTCGGAACCGACTAATTCGTTGAACTTGTGTCCATTGTCCCAGCCGATGGCATTTGCGCCATACGTATTGTCCACAAATGTTTTTGAAAATGTCGTGCGAACCGTTACCGTTTGCGCGCCTTCATCAATCGCCCATGATGTCCAGGCTTGCACTTCCTCCGGCCTGGTCGGGCTTTCAAAACACTGCTGACCGCCTGAGCAATTCGCGGAATCAACTACCGCTTCCGCAAACAGCATGTTACCGTTTGCGTCCGTTACGGTTACGGCATAACTGCCGGGGCATAATCCGGAAATATTTTTTGTAACAGCGCCATTTGACCAATTGTATGTGAAAGGCGCTTTTCCTTTGTTAATAGCTAAACGAATACTGCCGCTGCAATTTGAAAAGCAGTTGACATCTTCCACAATCAATTCAAGACTGTCAGGACATTCCGACTTCACAACCGGTTCGCTGTTTTTACCGGTCTTGCTCGGACTGGCGTGAATGGAAACGATATTCGGATAACCAAAACCTGCTGTACCGAAAGCGCTCATTTTGACAGTCGCTTCATACCATACTTCATAAATCCAGTTGGGATGTGCGGGGTTGGGCGTATAGTTAGCATCAGTAGCGGGGGAATTGGCGGTGAGCACATTGCCAAACGCATTAAAGTTTTTATCTAAAGAAGTAACAACATTCAACACATCAGCAGCATTGCCGGCAATCATTTTGCCATCGCCACCCTGCACCCCGAGACTTTTAAAACCTGATGGCGCATCGGATGAAGCGGAGATATAATCCATTTTCAATTCCATTTTTTTATTGCCCGCTGCGTCATGCAGGGCAACCTGTAAATGGTCGGAACCAACGAGTTCACTGAATTTGTGTCCTTTGTCCCACCCGATAGCATTGATGCCATAAGTGTTGTCCACAAAACTTTTTGAAAACGTCACACGAACGGTAACGGATTGCGCTGCGCTGTCAATCGTCCAGTAGGAAAAAGCATTCACCAAATCCGGCTTTTCCTGGCTGGAAAAACATTGCTCAGTTTTGACGCATCCATTTGAAAAAATCGTATCCTGCGCAACTGCCATTTCTCCCTGAGCATCAGTTACCGTCACGGAATAATTTCCCGGACAAATCTTTTCAA
>JBGTCY010000048.1:0-11564 GCA_041748615.1 Chitinophagales bacterium | reverse complement strand
ATCCGGCTTATGCAGGCAGTCGCGACAGAGCAGCGGTCACCGCGCTTTACCGTCATCAGTGGACAGGTCTGGAAGGCGCTCCCAGAACAGCGGTTCTCTCCGGTCATGCTCCTTTGGCGAATGACAAAATGGGATTGGGCGTGTCTTTGGTAAGCGACAACATCAGCATCTTCAACACCATTTCTTTGACCGGCAGCTATGCTTACCGCATCAAAATCAACGAAAAGAGCAAACTCGCTCTCGGCATGAGCGTTACCTTGAACAACTTCCGCGCGAAATGGCAAGATTTGAACCTCACCAACGCCAATGACATCGCCTTCACCGGCACCCGCAACAGTGTCCTCAGCCCGAACATGGGTGCAGGCATCTACTACTACAGCGACCGTTTTTATGCCGGTTTTTCTGTTCCCCACTTCCTCAACATGAGTCTTACTGAAAACATCAAATCCGAAGGCACCAACATGAACGCACGCCAGTGGAAACATTACTTCTACACAATGGGTGTTGTTTTCAACATCGGTGAAAACGTGAAGTTCAAACCTTCCACCCTGTTGAAATACGTGAAAAACGCGCCTTTCCAGGCTGACCTGAACGCGGCTTTCCTCTTCAAAGAAACCTGGTGGATTGGCGCAAGCTACAGAACCGGTGACGCGATTTCCCTGATGACCGAATTCACCTTCAACAACGGCTTGAGAATCGGCTACGCCTACGACATCACCACCACCGAACTGAACAACTACTCTTCCGGCACGCATGAAATCATGATTGGCATCGAATTCAAAGGCAAAGACACTTACCTCTCTCCCAGAAGAATGAGCTATTTCTGATAAAAAAACTCAGGAGCACCTCCTGAAAAATTCCTCCTGAAGCCGCCTTTTGTTCATTCGACAAAAGGCGGCTTCTTCCTTTGGGAAAAAGGAAGTTTTGTTGAATGACATAACCTACCGATTAATCGGTGGGGGATAGGATGCCAGTCACTACATGGGTTTAGCCAAAAAAAGTCGTTCATTAATCAAACAATACTCAACGCATCTGGAATATCGTTTGTAGTTTTAAAAAAAATATTGAACAATTAAATTTTCCATGAAGATGTTAAAGGAAAAACACTCATTTTTATTTGTATTACAAATATTGAAGTCTTATTTGTTGCAGATTACATTAATTCTATTTTTTTCATACCTGCCCATCGTTTCATTTGCACAAACTGGCAACATCGAAATCATCCGTGATGCACGGGTGGATACACTGATGAAACGCTACACGCAAGTTCAACGCGATAAAGGAAGTATCGAAGGTTATCGCATTCAAATTGCGGCAAGTGCGAACCGCACGAATGTATATCAAACCAAATCACAGTTTTATAACTTGTTTCCGGACATCAAGTCATTTGTGGTGTATCAGGCGCCCAACTTCAAGCTGCGCGTGGGAAATTACCGCACACGGCTGGAGGCGTTTAACGACCTGCAAAAAATTCTTCCGAAATTCAACGGCTCTTTCATCATTCGCGATGAAATAAAAATAGCGGAACTCTGATGAGCCTTGCCCCAAAAATCAAAGAACTTGCCGCAAGGTATTACGCGGAGGTGGTGCGCTACAGGCGCGATTTGCACGCGTGTCCGGAGTTGGCGTTTGAAGAGGTGAAAACTGCCGCCTACATTGCCGCGCGCTTAAAAGAATGGAACATTCCGTTTCAGACCGGTGTCGCAAAAACCGGGATTGTGGCGCTGCTGGAAGGAAAGCGAAGCGGAAAAACGATAGCCCTGCGCGCGGATATGGATGCGCTGCCGATTCCGGAAGCCAACACGGTGGATTACCGTTCGCAACATGAAGGCGTCATGCACGCCTGCGGGCATGATGTGCATTCGGCAAGTTTGCTCGGCACCGCTCGCATCCTGAATGAATTGAAAAATGAATGGAGCGGCTCGGTAAAACTGCTTTTTCAACCATCGGAAGAAAAAGCTCCGGGAGGCGCTTCGGTGATGATTCAGGAAGGCGCTTTGAAAAATCCGGTGCCGGAAAATATTTTGGGACAGCATGTGACGCCAGAATTGGAAACCGGGAAAATCGGATTCCGTCCCGGAAAATTCATGGCTTCTGCCGATGAATTATATGTAACGGTAAAAGGTAAAGGCGGTCATGCCGCGCAACCGCACAAGCTGATTGACCCTGTACTGATTGCCGCTCACCTGATTGTGAGTTTACAGCAAATCGTCAGCCGCAACGCAAGTCCGCTGATGCCTTCAGTGCTTTCATTCGGAAAAGTGCAGGCGAATGGGGCAACAAATATTATCCCCGATGAAGTGAAAATTGAAGGTACCTTCCGCACATTTGATGAACCATGGCGTGAAGAAGCGTTGAAAAAAATGAAACATTTAGCTGAAACTTTGGCAACTTCCATGGGTGGCAGTTGTGATTTTCAGATTGTACGCAGTTATCCTTTTTTAAAGAATGATGAAAAACTGACGCGTTCGCTGGAAACTTTGGCGAAGGAATATGTTGGCGAAGAAAATGTGGTCGAGATGGAAATGCGGATGGGCGCGGAAGATTTTGCATTTTATTCACAACAAATCCCCGCGTGTTTTTACAGGTTGGGTACCGGCAATGCCGCTAAAGGCATCAACCAACAAGTGCATACTTCCACTTTTAACATTGACGAGCGCGCGCTTGAAATCGGGATGGGGATGATGGCTTGGCTGGCAGTAGGAAAGTTGGAAGAAAAGTGATTGAATCGTTTCTTCAACTACAATCTTTTAATATCAGCGCCAATGGCATTCAGTCGCTGGTCAATTTGCTGGTAACCGCGGTCAATCTGGTTGATGTTTGAAATCGTGGATTTTCCTTCAGCGGAAAGGGCGGCAATCAACAAGGAAACCCCCGCGCGAATATCAGGCGATGACATGCTGATGCCTCTGAGCGAATAAGCGCGGTTGATGCCGACTACTGCCGCGCGATGCGGGTCGCACAAGATAATTTGAGCGCCCATCTCAATGAGTTTGTCCACGAAAAACAAACGGCTTTCAAACATTTTTTGATGCACGAGCACCGTGCCTTTCGCCTGAGACGCCACGACCAGCACAATACTTAACAAGTCAGGTGTGAAACCGGGCCAGGGCGCATCGGCTATGTTCATGATGGAGCCGTCAATGAAGGTCTGTATTTCGTAACGCTGTCCGCCCGGAACATGAATATCATCCCCCCTGAATTCCATTTCAATCCCGAGTTTTTTGAAGACATCAGGTATCATGCCGAGGTGTTCAATCCCCGCGTTTTTGATGGTGATTTCCGATTGCGTCATGGCGGCAAGTCCGATGAAACTGCCCACCTCAATCATGTCGGACAACAATCTGTGTTCGGTGCCGCCCAGAGAATCCACCCCGTGAATTTTCAACAGGTTGGAACCAACTCCTTCAAACTTTGCACCCATGCGGGATAACATGCCGCAGAGTTGTTGAATGTAAGGCTCGCAGGCGGCATTAAAAATTGTGGTGGTTCCTTTTGCCAGTACTGCCGCCATAATCACGTTGGCGGTTCCCGTTACTGACGCTTCATCTAACAGCATGTAAGTGCCGGTGAGCGCGCTGGCGTCAACTTCAAAAAAGTTTTCTTTGGAATCATAGTTAAAGCGGGCGCCTAAATTCTGAAAGCCCAAAAAATGCGTATCTAATCTTCTTCTGCCGATTTTGTCGCCACCCGGTCGTGGAATGAATGCTTTTTTATATCGTGCAAGCAGTGGTCCAACAGTCATAATGCTGCCGCGCAGCGCTGCCGCCTTTTTTCTGAAACTATCTGAACGCAGATGTTCAAGGTTCACCGCATCCGCCTGAAAAGTGTAAGTATCGGAAGCGGTTTTTTGAACTTTTACACCAAGGTCTTGTAGAATTTCAATCAGGAGAACAACATCGCGAATGTCGGGGATGTTTGAGATGGTAACTTTTTCAGCGGTAAGCAACACAGCCGAAATGATTTGCAGCGCTTCGTTTTTAGCGCCCTGGGGCGTCAGTTCACCCTTTAGCTTTTTCCCTCCGACAACCTCGAATACATCCATATTTTCTAACGCTTTTTATCCCGCCTGTTACGATTATCCCGGTGACGACCTCCACCACCTCCTCCGCCACCTCCATGACGATTTTTTCCATGACTGTCGCGGTTTCTGTCTCTTCCATGTCCGCCACGGTCGTGTCTGCCGCTGGCTTTGAAATTATCGGGGCGTTTTCTGCGCGGAGTCGCGCGGCTGAGCGAGTCGAGGTTGCTGTCATTTTCTAATTTCAACGCGCCATCAGACAAAAGAACAATATCCTGTTTGATAATTTCATCATTCGGATTTTCTTTGTTCCAGTTGCGATGCACCAACTTCATATAATTACCGATACATTCCGTAAAATCTTTCTTCTTTTCTTCATCCTCCATCACTTTCGCTTTTTCAATTAATTGCTCCACGTTAATTCCGTAGTGTTTAAAGCGAATTTTTTGTTTTGGATAAGTAACGCTTCCCGGTTTCCTTTTCACCAATTCATCATAGTTGGGTTTCGGGTAAGGAGAATCCACATCAAGTTTTCCTCCGGAAATAAAATAAATGTGGTCCCACAACTTGTGGCGGAATTCTTCCACGTTGCGAAGGTGCGGGTTCATTTGTCCCATCAGGTCAATGATGCCGAGGGTGAGTTTGTTGCGTTTTTCCCTGTCTTCCACCGAAGCCGCATACTCCACCATGCTTTGCAGGTGTCTGCCGTATTCGCGAATCACTAAATTGGGGCGTTGTGTATTGTAATCGAAATTGTCTTGTCTCATAATATTTAAAGGAAAATTAAAATTTCCCCAAAGGTAGGAAATTGTTTAAAGTAAAAAAGTAATGATTCGTGCCGGGTGTCGGATAAATTGTGTAGTTGTAATTCCGGCTTTAAGCCGGAATCCCCTGCTGATTACAAATACATGGGGATGCTCCGATACTCGGAGCATGACACAAAACAATGCAATATTTCATTCAATCACCGAAACCTTTCTGAAATAAAAACCATCTTTTGTTTTCAGCCTGACAAGGTAGATGCCATTTGAAAGTCCGGATGTTTGAACAAAAAAATGATTCGCGTTGATGTCCTGCTTTAACAAAAGTGTTTCTCCGATTGAGTTCATCAGTGCAATTTCTTCCAACATCACTGAGGAATTGTTGCACATAATATTGAAGTCGCCCTTATTGGGATTCGGATAAATGGAAAACGGATTTTGATAAACTGAATTTGTGATGGCATTGATAGAAGTTCCCTGCTGCAATTCAACTCTGACGGATGCGGAAAGATTACTGCATGAATTTGCGGGATTCGTCACTTCTACTGTGTAGTCGCCAGTCGAATCCGCTAACAATGTTTGTGAGCCGGCACCGGTGATGTCGCTGCCATTCATTTTCCACTGATAATTCAGCGATGGATGAAAAAGCGCGTTGAGCGATGCAGTTTCTCCTTCATTGAAAAAAACGGTGTCTTCTTCAGAAAGTATCAAAGCAACCGGACGGCAGTCGGAAGTGTCGGTGATTTTTTGGACACTGCCATTTCCGAGCAGGGTGACATACAGTTCTCCATAAACATCTTCTCCGAATGAAGCATATTGAAACGGACTGAAAGTGCCGAGCGTGCCGGATGCAAAGCCGGTATCATTTTTTTCAACCCAATAAAAAGCGGCTTTGCAATAATCCGCTGCTAAGTATTTTCCGAATAAACCATTATAAAGCGCCCCGCGATAAACATAACCTCCCGTCACTGAGCCGGAGCAGTTGGAGCCGGAATGAGCGTATTCAAATACCGGGAACACATAAGCAGAAGCGGGTTGACAGCCATTCAGATTGTAGGGTTGATTCCCCTCATAGCAACGCCATCCGTAGTTTTCACCGCCAACGCTTGTTGACGATTGAAAGTGAATTTCTTCCCGTACGCTTTGTCCGACATCAGCAATCCAAAGGTCATGCGTAAGCCGGTCAAAACTGAAGCGCCAGGGATTCCGCAAGCCGAGCGCCCAAATCTCATTCCGAATGGATGACATCCCGAAAAAAGGATTATCTGGCGGAATATCATATCCGCCCACGCCATCCACATCAATGCGCAGCATTTTTCCAAGCAGCGACAAAGGATTCTGTGCATCATTGAGCGGGTCGCCTGAGCCTCCGCCATCACCCATTCCGATGTATAAATAACCATCATTGCCGAAAAGGATGCATCCGCCATTGTGATTGGTCTGTGATTGTGCTACAGTCAAAAGAATGAGTTCACTCGCGGAGTCAGCCACATCCGGGTTTGAAGGATTCACGGAATAACGCGCGACAATCGTAGCTCCGTCAGAAGAGCGGGTGTAGTTGACATAAAAAAATCCATTGGCGGCATAATCAGGATGAAACGCCATCCCGAGCAATCCGCGTTCATTTCCGGAAGCGCTTACCTTAGCAGTGATGTTGAGAAACGGAGTTGATTTAATCGAGCCATTGGGATCAACAATTCGGATGAGTCCCCGCTGCTGAACAATGAACAACCGCTCGTCACCGGTGTTGGTGATAAACAACGGGGAAGTAAATCCGGTCGCAAACGGAGCAAGAACAAGCTGAGGTTGCGCTTTCAGTTGCGGAAAAAAAAGAAAAAGCGAAAGGATGAAGGTTACGGAAAATTTCATTGCGGTTATTTTGTTCAATACATAAAGATAATTTTTTCTGAGGCAAGCCTCATCCCGCCCTTCTCCGATGGAGAAGGTGTCCGAATTGTTTTCTCTTTCCCATCAGAAAAAAATGCTGTTTTTCCTGTCAAATGCAGATAGCCCGGACTCCCCTCTCTTTTGGAGAGGGGGCGGGGGTGAGGCTTGCCCCGGATTTTTCACTTCGGATGATAAATCCTTTTCGCGCTGTTGTAAACATCTTCTTTTTTCAGCGACATTTTTCTTAATCGCCCTTTGCTGAACATTTCCATCATATCCTGATAATGCGGACTTTCGGGGTAGCTTGATGCGCCAAAGGGACTGATTGAATAAATTTCGGGACCATCGGAAGTGAAGCGCGTCAGTTGGATATAGCCGTCACCAACGGACATGCGCAGCCTGCCGTCAGCCATGAAGCCGCCATACACCGCGCGCAACACGTCAGGCGCGCCATTCACGCCATAACTTTTTCCTCCGCGCTCCAGCACCTGCACCTCAGCCGTGGAAATATCAAGCGTGTTGAAATGTTTGAGCATGTGCGCTTTTGCCTGACGAATACATTCCACATAAAATTCAATCCGTTTCTCCGGATTGGTGCGTAATTCCTTCCCGTATTTTTTTTCATTTTTGAGCATCATATAAATCGTGTACATCACAATGGGATAGTCGCGATTGGTCGTATCGGCAGAGCGGTTGAATTGTTTGATGCGGGCAATCGCGTCCGCGATGTCGGGGTAATCATTTTCGCTGAGCGCGAAAAAATCATCAAACCAAAACTTGCCCTTGTAAGTCATGCGCTGCGGAAACGTGTGGTCGAATTTTATGCGGTGAAAATCTTCAAAGCTCACGCGTTGATTCGCGTATTCTCCATTCATGAGTTCGTAAAACCTGAGACTGCGGTTGTTGAATTCTTCCTTGTAGCCGATGTGGAGATTAAATTGCGGCAGCAGGCTGTTTTCCGTTTCGCAGGTGGCTTCAAATCCGGCATTGTTGGTGTTGAACACAAATCCGCAATCGGGATTCAGAAAAAAAGCAAGACTATCAAGCGGCAGAAAGTTTGTCCAGAGCGTGGCGGAGGTATCGCCCGGCACTACCTTCTCCCAATTGTAATTCGGATTACGGTCGGGAATCAGACCATTCGAGATAAAATAAATGGTGTCATAGCGGTCGGCATACGTGATGTTTTGCCGGGACAAGCCCTGGATTTCAAGCGCCTGTTTGAATTCGGAAAAATTGCGGGCTTTGTTCATCCGATACCATTGCAGCGTAGGTTTCAGTTCGAGCAGCGCGGGCATCCTCACCGCGTAAACACCTTGCTTGTTTTTCAGAGCGGGACCGTAAACGCTGTGCCAGAATTTTTTCCGCACCGGAATGCGGATGCCCCGTTTTTTACCCAGCTTCACGCGCAGTTTGGCGACCTCTTTTTCCAACTTCAGCCATGCTCCGTCATAGCGGTATTGATTTTTTTTCTTCGGGTGCATCGTCAGTTTATAAACGTCCGTTTCATCCAACTGACCGGTCGTGTGCGCCCAGCCGAGATGTTCGTTGGTGCCGAGAAAAATAATGGGCGAGCCGTGAAACAGCGCCCCGATAATATTCCAGCCTTCCTCACTGCACAAATGCGCTTCATACCATGAGAGCAATCCCTCTATCGGCTGATGCGCGTTGATTGCAAGAAACGCGCTGCCGTCATCCGTTTTTTTCGAGTTAAATGCAAACGCGTTGGAGCCGCTGCCAAAGTCAATCTCCCCGATGTTGTGTTTGTCAATACTGCCGTCCGCCATCGCGCTCACCGTTCCTTCGATGCCGCCCATCAGCGCCATCGACAGCATGTACCCCGCCACAATATCCTGCGGTCTGACGGGGAGCAATTTTTTGAACCAGATTTTTTCAGGATGTTGCAACAAGTAAGCATTCACCCCGTCACAATAACCTTCCAGCACGCGCTTCAAATCATCCGGAATTTCTTTTTCATACTGCGCATCCACATAATCCATCACACCGAGAAACTTCACCGCGAAATCCACCTTCGCGCCATCCACGCCCAATTTCCTGCCCAGCATTCCGCGCATGGCACACAGCATAAACTGCGCATTCTCCTCATCATCTTCCGCTGTCGCCCACGCTAAACCGTAAGCGACTTCCGCATCTGTTTTTGCAAAAATATGCGGCACCCCAAACGAGTCCCGCACGATGTCAATCCGCTCCGGGTTGATGTCCAAATGAGGTGTGTAAGCGAACTGCGCCTGTCCCTCCGCGCTCACCATCACCGCGACCATCGCACCTAAAAAATACCTGAAATAATAAATCATACTCATGCCTTTTTTCCGGCAAAGCCAAATTTATACATTAATCAATCAGCAAAAAATGCTTTGACGCTCTTTTCATCCGTCTATGCCTTTCTTTGATTGGCAGCGTTGCGCGATGTGAGCTCTTTACCTCCGGGCGAGGGGAAAAGGAGTTTAATGTTTACTCCGATGGACAGCCGTCACACGGGGTTCAAAGTCTATTGTCTGAAGTTTGAGTCATTGATTAAGAAACCGATAATATTGCTCTGAGCAGGGCATAGGGGGAAGTAAAATCCTCATTTGACAATACAAAAAGAGCCACTTTCAAAATGTTTTAATAAACAACAAAGTTTAAAATATTAATAAATATCCGGGAAGTCATTCTCAGAATTGGGTTTACCGACTTGTTAATAACAAGATAAGTTTTATGAGGTATAAATCACTGATTTTTTCTTACTTTGAGAGCTCAAATTATCGGCAACATAAAATCAGATAATAACCATATAAAGTGAATTTAGACACCATAAAATATACATTCTCAGGTCACGATTCCTTTCAATGCCGACAACTGTGGCTTAAAAAGGGTTACGACTATATTCAATCCAAAAAATCCTTTAATGACGAAGATGCAGTAGTGAAGTTGGGAGTTGGTAAGAATATGGTTTCTGCTATTCGCTACTGGATGAAAGCGTTCAACATAATTGACGGCAAGGACAATCCGACTGATTTCGGAACCAAACTTTTTGACAATGACGGCTACGACCCATTTCTTGAAGACGATGCAAGTTTATGGTTGCTGCATTACCAACTTATCAAGACAGGACTTGCTTCAACTTACAGCATCATCTTTAACGAGTTCAGAAAGGAAAAACTTTTCTTCAACAAAGACACATTCGTGAACTATCTGAAACGACTTCGTGAAACAGAAAAAAATTTCCAGTTCAACGACAACACAGTTGCAGATGACTTCATTGTGTTCGTGAAAATGTATCAGAACAGCGAAGGAAGCAAAGATGTTGAGGACAGCTTTTCAGGAATCCTTTCAGAAATTGAATTACTCAAAACCATTGGTAAAGGCAAAGACGAACAATACCAAATTGAAAACAATGAAAGAGACAAACTGCCAGAGGCAGTTTTGCTCTTTTCAATTTTGGACAATCCGAGTTACGGAGATTCAATTGGTTTAAATGCTTTGGAGTATGACAACAACAGCCCCGGTTCAATCTTCTGTTTGAATCGTTCAGGTTTGACCAATAAAATTTCTGAAATTGTGCATGACAACAAACAAATAACTTTCACCGACCATGCAGGAATAAAAGAGTTACAGTTCAAAAAGAAACCAAATGCTTATTCAATCTTAGATACATACTATGGCAAATAATTTCACAACATCGGTAAACATCCTCAGAGACACTGAGAGGGATTTTCATTACATCCCAACGCCAAACGCCAAACAAGTTGTAAGTCAGATTGTGAATGACTTCAAAAAAGGAATCCGTTCATTCAACATCATTGGAACTTACGGCACAGGTAAATCTTCGTTCCTACTTGCATTAGAACAAAGTATCAGAGGGACTAAAAGATATTTTGACCCGAACTTCATTGCCAATCCGAAAGTTGACTTTGTGAAAATTGTTGGCTCATACACTTCAATCGTAGAGCAGTTTGCAGATACTTTTGAAGTAACAACAGCCAAAAATAAACACGAAAATATTCTTTCAGAAATTTTCAACCGCTATCATTCACTTGGAAAAAATAACGGAGTTTTATTTTTATTCCTTGACGAGTTTGGAAAATTTTTAGAGTATGCAAGCAAACACAATCCTGAAAACGAATTGTATTTCATTCAGGAGTTAGCGGAATTTTGCAACAACCCGAAATACAATATTGTTTTAATCACAACTGTTCACCAAAGTTTTGAATCGTATGCTTACTCACTCACAAGCACACAAAAACAAGAATGGACAAAGGTTAAAGGAAGATTCAGAGAAATTACTTTCAATGAACCCGTAGAGCAACTTTTGTTTTTAGCATCTGAATATGTTGCTGAAAATTTTGAAAACAAATCTTCAAAGACCGCAGTTGAAAAATGTTTGAAGTTGGCAGTAGCAACAAAGGCGTTCAACTTTAACAAAGATTTTCTGAATGAGATTGTAACAAAACTTTTTCCGCTTGACATTCTTTCTGCAAACATTCTCACTTTGTCATTGCAACGCTACGGACAAAACGAAAGAAGTTTGTTTTCATTTTTAGAAAGCACCGACCACACAGGGCTTTTAAAATTTAACAAACGGGATAACCCGTTTTACAATTTGAATTGTGTGTATGATTATTTGAACTTCAACTTCTATTCGTTTCTCACTTCAAAATACAATCCCGACTTTTCTGCATGGAGTTCAATCCGTTCATCTTTGGAAGAAGCTGAAAGAGCATTTGACAGCAGCATAAACGACTATGCAAAAGCAATTAAAGCAATTGGACTGCTGAATATTTTTTCCGCAAGCGGAGCAATCTTGGATGAAAACTTTTTGAGCAGCTACCTTGAAAATGCTTGTGGAGTTTCAAACGCAAGCAGCATCATTGACAATCTTGAAAAGAAAAGAATCA
>JBGTCY010000047.1:0-6766 GCA_041748615.1 Chitinophagales bacterium | reverse complement strand
CTGATAATAAGTTGTGTATTTTCTTTCGCGTTAGAGCGGGCTAAAAGATATTTCCAGAGCCGCTGGTCCATGTTTTGAAAAGCGATTTCATCAATCGCTTTCAATAATCGCTCAAATCTCGACTGGTAAGTGAGCGCAATGAAATCTTTCCATTCCTTATATTGCTGCCAGTCTTCCATCACCTGCACCGGCAACATCCACATTTCAGTTTCTTCTTCGGTGATGGTTTTCACTTCACTGGGTTTTTTCACAGAACAGCAGGTGAGCGAAAGCGCGCAGGTTTCACCGGGCATGATATGATATAAAAATGTTTCATTGCCATTTTCATCCTGTCGTAAAACACGGATGCAACCTTTGATGATAATCGGCATTGCTTTGATGTATTGACCGGGCTCTATCAGCACGGTTCCTTCGGGATAAGACTCCCGTTGCGCGACCTTTTCAAATGCTGCTTTAAGTTGAGGAGTATTAAACATGTTCATGTGTTTGATAAATTGCAAGATAACACCTGAACAAATAACTGGCAGCGCTGCATCACTTCATCGCTTCTTTCAATCGCTTGATGTTGCGGTTGATGTGTGGAAACTCCAGCGTTTCCCGGATGTCTATTTTTTCTTTGGTAGTCAGGTGGAAACTCATAGAAGACTCCTCTTCGCGTTTAGCAGGGATATACTCAAAATAAATTGCATCCAATTTGACACTCAGCATTTCAGCAATGTAGGTCATCATGTAGTCATGATGATAGTCGTGCATGTTGCCGATATTTTCATAAAGGTTGGCAATCGGGTTTATAAAACGGTCTATGATAGATTCGCGATGATACACAGGAATATCGCGCTCCCGTTTAAAATTCCTGATTTGCAACACGATGACTCCGCTGGTATTTTCATTTATCCAGTCGCGGAATGAATGGATGAATCTTGCTGAAGTGCCTAATCCGTAGTTATCGCGGAAACCGGCATCCATCACTTTAATCACCGGGTCGCTGGGCATCGTGACATTGGGCAGAATGTATGGAAAAGTGGCATTCATCCGGATGGCGGACATGAATTGAAGATTGAGCGGGTCGTGTTCAGAAAAAAAAGAAAGAAAATCAACCCCGTCAAGATCGGAATGGTCATCATCAAATTCGCGGATAGCAGGGCGCATTAAATAGCTGACCGGCTGAGTGCTGATGTATAATTTTCGTTCATCATTAATGATGGTAGGAGAAAAAATCAGCAGGGGAATAATTGCTTCGCGTTCATATTCCTCATAATCTCCCAGCGTTTTATTCATTACATAACCGGTGTTCGCATTTAATTGACGCTCCATGGCGTAACCCCGGTCTTTCCGGTATTCATATTCGCCTAACTTGAATTTCTGCCAGGGAAAAAATAAATCATTCACCAGAATGGTAAAACAGATTGAATTCAGCATGTCTTTAACAATGTTATCAGAGTATTTTTTATCGTAAAGTGAAATTTTCCCGCCAAGTTGTTTTTGAAGATATAACTCACGCATATAGGATGATCCGAACATGCCCCCCGATGAACCTGCTATCAGCGTGGTATGTTTAAATAGTTTTCCATCAAGCACACTGTCAATTTTCTGAATTGCCAAAGTGCTGAAATAGGCAGCGCTTAATCCACCTCCACTCACATTCAGTAAAATCATTTTCGGCTTTTGTTCCCCGGTTTGTGCCTTCCATTTATTTAAAATGGCAATGGTATTTTGCCGGTCTTGTTCCATTTTTTCAGGGCTGGCGATGCTTCTCAGGTTTTCATATGTATATGGCGCTGGATTTTCATGATAATGCAAACCATACGCGCGGTTATCATAGCTGAGTCCTCCAAAGCGGTAAAATAGATCCAAAGCGACCAGCAATAATATCATCACGGCATTTTTCCATCCTTTTACCCAAAAACTCAACACTCCCGACAATGAAACCAAAATACCGAATGACAATACCAGACTCGCGCCTGCCGGAATATTAAATATTTCATAGTCTATCAGAAATCCCAGCGCGATTAACGTAGCTAATGTCATCAATACAATGATGAGCGCGTTGAAATGATTTTGACGCAACACCGAGAGAATCATACTTTCTTCATAATGTTCCACTCCGCGGATACGTCTTACTTTCAGCCTGGCAGTCATAAAATAATCCACCGGAAACTCATCATCACGAATCCGGTATTGTTCCCACAACATATTTTGTCGCATCCTCATTTTGCGGGTGATGCGCGTGGGTGATTTTATTGTCACCCCGAACATCCCGAAAATGTTTTTGTTGGTAGTAGTGAAATACAGCGTGTTGATAAAAATGATAATGAACAATCCGCTGAGAAAACCGGAGATGTCCATCATGATTTCATAAAAATTTGTGAACTCGCGGCTTGCCCTGAAATTGATGGCGATGATAAAATAAGTGATAAAAAATCCTAACGGCAGGATGGAATTGTTCAAACAAAAAATAGCGAACGGTCGGTTGAGCGTAGCCAAAAAGGGAAAGCGATAACTGTCAAGAATATACACGGTAATATTCCAGGTCATCAGGAATCCACCGAAGGCAGCGCCCAGAATGGAAAAGCTGATGAAGTCCACCGAACCTAAATATTCAGGGTCGAGCAGCAGGTAAGGAATGCCATAAGATTTACCCCAACTGTTGGTGATAATGAGAAAGAGGAACAACCAGATTAAGACTAAAATCTGATGATGCTTGATATGCAGTATCAGCAGTTGAACAGGAAAAAAACGATATAGTTTTTTAAATAACGCCATTCCGGATTATACGCCTGAAAATCTAATCGTATGCTTTTACAAAGTCAGGATTAAGTTATTAGGTACGTTGTGGATAGCAAGATGTTTTTGTCCTTAATTAAGACAGCGCTGAGAAATGATGTAACCGGATTTGAAATCATCACTCAAATTCATACGCCCCAATGTCAGGCGGGTTGGAGCGGCTGTTGCCGTTGAGGTCTGTCGTAACAGTAGTTGTTTTTCCGGCACCGCGGCAAGGAGAATCTTCTTTGAGATTGAAATTATCTTTTTCACGCTCTACAAAACGCGGGTCCTGGTTGAGAATGACCGTAACAAATCCGGTATCCGTTTCCAATCGTTTTGTTCTCAGCAGACAATGGTCTAATATATATTTAAACTGCAAAGAAGGGTCATCCTCATAAGGGTCAATTTCAACTTCTTCCTCGAGCGAACCATAGACCACGCAGTTAGTAAAAGTTGCATCTAATTCCGATAACAAAAGCACCCCTGATGCTTCCAGATAATTCGACATGCGCAACACCGGTTTTTGATGATTGATGGTGACGGAACCATAGTTGGCAAACGTGCAATGGTTGAAATCATACAGCCCGCCCAATTCAAGCTGCACGCTGAATTCGCCATTATTAAAAATGAGACAGTTTTCAGCAAACACCACCGCGGTGAGCGCTAAGATTCCGCTGCTCAGCGTGTTGTAGATTTTCGTGTTTTTTAATCGCAGATTGGGTTGCAGATTCACCGGTAATGAATCTATGCGCACTCCCACCACTGAGTTTTTTAATTCCGCCCCGTTGATTTCATTATTAGTGCTGCCTCTGAGCAGATGAATGCCTTCCCACTGACCGGGCAGGTTTTCATAAAATTTTTCCAACCGCACTCCCTGCATGACCACCGGATTTTCTGCAGTGCCGTTTATTTTCAAAGTACCGTTCACAAACAAGCGCGAATTGGGACTCAGATACACTTTCACTCCTTCCTGAATGGTTAAAGTACACGAACTGTCCACCAGCATACTGTTAAAAATCACGTAGGGTTTGCCGTCATTGTTAAACCAGGTTTCATCACACACCCTCATCCCGCTGTAGTAAAATGCATCCTGCCCCCAGGCGGAAAGAATGACGCGCTGGATGTTGCCGTTGGTTTCGAAGATTACGCTGTCAGTAATAATCAGGGGAGTGTTCAAGCCGTTGGGGTCAACAGTTACTTCCACAAAAACATACATGCTGTCATTGCCATAAATCTCCACATCTGAAAGCAGATTGCCGGAGGATCCATCCACATTAATTCGGAAATTGGAAGCATCCCCACCTGCCAGCCGCACATTGGTGCGCAGCCCGTTATTGTTTTCATTAAATACCTTGAAAAGTCGCGTTGCAGAACCCAATTGCGTAAAGACAGTGTCAAACGCAAGGGTGTCCGTAGAAAAAGTGAGTTGCAGTGAAGGGTTATTATCAAAAATATTCTTCCGGCAGGAAGTAAAAAAAATCAGGGTTGCAAAAGCGATAAAGACAAAAAATGATTTCCGGTTCACAGTTTTAGGGAAGAAGTTTGCAGATGAAAACGCTGTAATCTAAATAAATTGTTTTCCATGAAGAGGTTTATTTAAAAAAAAGATTCCGGTAAAAATTATTTCGCCTTTACCAGCGTTTTCCTCAAATAATTTTTCCCGTCACTCACAATAACCAAATACATTCCGGGGTCAAAATTGGAAGCATTCAATTTTTCACGGTTCACGCCCGCCTGCACACCGATTCTTTTTTCGAACACTAATTTGCCCACAACATCAAAAACCTGAATGTTATATTCCGCATCGCGTGGCACAATCAATTGCACATAAAATGCCTGCTGAAACGGATTTGGATAAGCTGTGATTTTTGGTTCAAAATCAAACGCTTCCACATTTACCGCTTGCTTTGGCGACAGAGGAGCGAAAGGCGCTGTATTTTGATAGTCCGTCAAAGCAGCTGAAGCGGTTCTCAAAAACCGTTCACCGGCATTGACAAATCGTGAAGCGGCATTGCTCTCCGTATAGGTTTCCGCGGAAATCGTTGAAACAAAAACCCAGTCAGCCTGAGTTTTATCGTTATCAATATCCAGAATGGTGTATCCTTTTTCATTCAGATTCGCATATCTCACATGCGGATTAAATTGCTGAATGATAGACTGGCTCACCGGAAAAGGTGAACTCGCGGAAGTGATGCTGGTCGTCACAAACTCAACAAACGCGGAACCAGCCCCTGTGTTCGCGTTGTAATTACCGCCCGGAATCGGAATGTCATTCCCCCATGAAGTATGAATATCCCCTGTCAGCACCACCACATTTTCGATGTTGTTGCTCATCACATGATTGATAACCCGGTTGCGGTCGCCCTGGTAACCGTCCCATTGGTCGGCATTCACAACTCCAATCAACGGTGCTGTCAAAGGTGCAAGCATCACCTGCTGCCCAACAATCTTCCATTTCGCCTGCGTATTGCTCAATCTGTCTAAAAACCATTGCCGCTGCGCTGCGCCAAGAATCGTCCGGTTCGTATCCTGCATCCCCGCGTTATTTGATGTCGCAACTTGTTCATCCCTGCCTTCTAATCGCGTATCGAGCATAATCAGTTCGGCTAAGTCGCCAATATTGAAACTCCGGTAAATGGAACTGTAATCCCCCGGAGATTTTTCGCGAATCGGCAGCCATTCGAAATATGCCTGTTGAGCCGCAGCTTTACGGTCATTCCAGTTTCCTTCAGTGCCCGGAGTATGATTCTCCGCTCCGTCTTTCCATGAATTGTTGGCAGACTCATGGTCATCCCACACGGTATAAAAAGGATATTGCTGATGCACCTGTCTGAAATAAGGGTCAAGCCGGTAGCTGTAGTAGCGCTGACGGTAATCTTCCAGCGTGATGATTTCATGGACGGGTAAAATCTGGACACCGGTTCCCGAAGTATTTCCTCCCGCGTATTCATAAATGTAATCGCCCAGATGAATCACGCCATGCAAATCATTGCGCTGCGCGATGCTCAGGAAAGCGTTGAAATAATTGTTGCCGTAATTATTGCAGGAAACAAACGCCATCCTCACACGCTGATGATTGCCCACGGGTAATGTTTTAGTTCTCCCAATCAGCGAACTCACCTCATCATGTTTAAATACATAATAATACCATGTATCCGGCTGCAATCCGGTCACGTCCACCTTCGCGGTGTAATCTTTCGAAGCGTCTGTGGAGACAGTGCCGCTTTGCACCACGTTGGCAAACAAAGTGTCCGTAGCAACCATCCAGGCGAGGTTCATCGTGGCGGGCGTCTCCGGTTCAGCGCGCGTCCAGAGAATCACCCGGTCGGAAAGCGCGTCACCCGAAGCCACCCCATGATAAAATGGCGCCAACGCGGGTTCCTGACTGAACAAAGAAAAAAACGAAGCACAAAGCAGGAAGAGAAAAAACTGTTTTTTCATTTTGAAATTTTTAAAATCTTCGTAAAAATAACAAAGTTGAAGCGGGTGGTTCGATAAAAAATCTTTAAGAATAAAAATTTTTTCCCTGCCAGAACTGATTTATATAAACCGTAATATTTCTTTGCGCTTGCTTTGTACGTCTATGCCTTTCTTTGATTGGTAGCGTCCCGCGATTGAGGTATCTTACCTCCGCGCGGGGAAAGGGAGTTTAATGTTTGAAGTCTAAGGTTTAAAGTTTGTGTCATACCGGATTTATTCCGGCATCCCCAGTGTTTGTTACTCTCTATGTTATAGTCCACGGTAAACAGTCCACAGTCTTTTGCTCGCGCAAGCATTGAGGCGATTGCCCGGAGCGGATGCCTGCTTGTGCGCTTCTTGTATGATTCACAATTCAATCAAAAAAATAGAGCTTCTTATTTCTATTAAAAATTCCATCACAAAAAAAATATTTTCATAAAAGTTTGGATTTTTAAAAATGATTACAGACCTTCGATACATTACTTAAGGCAACGAGGCATTTGATCATTTAAAAAAAATCATCCTCATGAAAAAGTTCGTT
>JBGTCY010000046.1:0-2969 GCA_041748615.1 Chitinophagales bacterium | reverse complement strand
TTTATAAACCCGGTTGGAGTTGCTGCCGGTGCGGTTCACATAAATGCCGTAGTTAATGATGTCCACATTTTCCGTTATCGTATTTTCCTGCACCTGATAGCCGTCACATCCTTCTAAATAAATGCCGTAGGGCAATGTTCCCAAGCCTACCGGCAAGTAAGGACCTGCTTCAACCTCATTTAAAGTTACCACAGAATAATCAGCGTTGCTCAAAAAAACCGAACGGCTGACGTTGGTAAAAATATTGCGGGAAATCGTGGTATTGACGGGCACGGAAGAAACCTGCCTGTAATGAATGCCATAAGAAAGGTTTTCAAAGACATTTTGATTTTGGCTCTGTGTATGGCTTTGTCCCAACACCTGTGAACCAAAAACTTTAATAGGTCCCATCGAAAAAATGCCGATTCCGCTGGCGGAATATGCTTTGGCATCAAATTTTTATTCACTGCTTAATTATTTTTCCCCTCACCGGATGCTCACTTTGTGAGGGCAACATGGCATCATCAATAACAACCTCATAATAATAAATGCCTGTAGCAAGATGCGCAATACTCAAATTGCCTGCATACTTCTTTTGTAATACCATGCGCCCCTGCGTATCATACAGCCTGATTTGTTCTACTGCCGCATATTTTGAAGTGGGATGAAAATAAACTACTTCGTTTGCCGGATTTGGATATACTCTTAGTCTTATATCTTGATACGCAATACTTGCTACCTCACCAACGTCAACCGTATCATCTTCACAATTCGGGTAGGGCTTGTAATAGCAGTTCGTATCCGTAAGCCCGCAATAATCGCCCATGCAGCCGAGACTATCTACTTTTAAAAGCCAGAAATCCGAGTGGTTGGTTTCTGCTGTTTCGCCAAGACATACAAAACCTCCATCTCGCGTGGGTTGAACATCAAATAACCTTGAAAATCTAAACCTGTTAAAGAAATTGCTGAAATACGCATAGCGTCTTTCCCAAAGTATATTACCGTCACTATCAAATCTCAAGAGCAATCCTGCCTCGTTGTAAGCACCTGATAAAGAATCATAAACCATTCCTACCGATATGTACCCTTTGCCGGGGGCAACTTCCCTTGTCATGTTTAATATATGAACTTTGTCCGTGAAGTAGTAGTACTGCCACATTGGATTACCCTCCAAATCAATTTTCAAAACCGAATATGTATTTAATGATAAACCGGCTAAGGTATCCAAACAGGTAGTTACAATATAGGCGCTGTCTGATGATGTTGTTATAATCCCTCCGCAATCTTCATTCAGGCTTCCATAGTATTTATCCCATTCCTGATTCCCAAGGCTGTCAACTTTTTTTACATAAGTATCGTAGCTGCGTCCGGGTGTAGCTCCCCATCCGCTTAAAACATACCCCCCATTATGAGCATTTACGATTGATAAAGCCCGTGCGCTGTTAGGCTGTGGATAAACTTTCTCCCATTCCAATATGCCGGAACTGTCGGTTTTAATTAAATAAAAATTGCCGAATGAGCCGTTTGCCTGTGCGGCAAGCGCAAAACCTCGGTCTGGTGTTTCTTTTACTTGATAGCCCCGTTCATCTCCGTTTCTGTCAAAATTTTTTACAAACACAGTATCGCCATTCTCATTATACCGGATAAGCATTGCATCATAATTACCCCGCGCGGTATCATATTGTCCGATGCCAACAGCATAGCCGCCCTGCTCTAGTTCAATAAAACTTCCCATTATGCCGGCAGTGTGAGTATGTCCGCTTTTTCCATAGAACCTATCCGAGATAACATTGCCGATGCTATCAGTTTTCATAATCACACATCCTCTCCATCCGCCAATAAGTGGTCTATTCCTGCCAAATCCCATTATCGTGTACCCAGAATCTTCTTCCAACACTGACCTGGGTATTTGCACATCCTGATTATAATCTATTGCCTTATTTATGAATTGCGCATTTGCAAAATGGCAATAAAACATCAATATTATAATACCTCTTGTCATTTAAGAACGATTACTTTTCTTGTAGCCTTATTGCCCGATGATTCCATTGCCTCAACTATATACACACCACTCTTTAAAGCCCTGATGTCAAATGTTTTTTTCTGGTTGTTCTTTTCCAGAAGTTCATTTAATACTTGTCCACCGAGCAGATTACTGATTCTCACAACGTAACCGGATGAATTTTCTATGGTAAGCTCAACCGTCAGTTCATTGCTTGCAGGATTCGGGTAGATTTTTATCCAATCTTTGGTTGTTTCCGGATGTACCGTCCATTCATCATTTTCATTGATGTTTCTTTTCGGACTTCCTTCCTCTATTTCTTCAATCAACTCGCTGAAGGTAGTATCAACCAGAACCGACAGGATATTCTGCGCCTTTACCGATGCTTTGGTTCGCGTTTCAACAATATCCCAAAGTTTTTCTATTACCTCGCTGTCTGCATCCAGCCAGTCTTTATCATCATTTCTCAGCCCTAAGTAGAGCTTTGTGATTTTTTGATATTGTCTCAATTCTTCATTGTATAATTTGATGGATTCCAGCGTTTCTTCCGCTTCGTTTAATGAATCATCTGCAAGGAACATTTCCACAAGTTTTACGCGGGATTCCACGTCAGTTTCCAACTCAAGCGAGTCAATCACATGGGCTATAGTAATATCGTTTGAATCTTCAAGGGCGAACCGAATGAAGGCGTTGTAAAGAATATGTTTTTCACGCTCCAACTCATAAATAATATTCATGGTATCTATTCTTCCACTGACCGCACTGTCCTGGGCGGCTTCAATTTGTGGGAGCACATCGCCCTGCTGGCTCAAGAATGACGCGCCTGCCGTTTGCGTTTGCCTTCTTGTGCCTTTTCTTTTCTGCAAGATTCCATCTTCATGCGTTGGCATCAAATTTTTATTCATTGCTTAATTATTTTTCCCCTCACCGGATGCTCGCTTTGCGATGGTAACATGGCATCATCAATAACAACCTCATAATAATAAAT
>JBGTCY010000045.1:0-2376 GCA_041748615.1 Chitinophagales bacterium | reverse complement strand
GCTGTCAGCCGTTTGCATGTCATTGGTCATTGCCAGCAAACCATCCGTATCGCCATGGTCGAAGTTGGAAAACAATTGGTTGATGGCTGCTTTCAGTTCGCTTGTTTTGCCGCTGCCTCCGGTGATGCCACCGCCTACATCATCAATTCTTGAAGGGTAGGAACCGAATGAATTTACCGGGCAGGGATGGTTTTGTGATTGAATGATTGTCATGATTATTGAAATACAATCTTCCCCCTGCCGATGATGCCTTGCTCTGCATGAATTGAAATTAAATAAATGCCCGCAGGCAAATTGTCTTTTGAAAGGAAATACTCTCCGTAGCCGTAGCCATTGAGCGATGTATTGTTTTGATGGATAAGCCTGCCGGACAGTTCATGCAACTGAATATTGACTTCCTGATAGGGCAGGTCATTGGCTTTGATTGCGATAATTGCCTGCTCTTGTGCGGGGTTGGGCACGATTTGGATATGCGCGTTTTTGATGTGAATAGTTGCAGGCTCATGGATGCCCACCGGCAAGCCGCAATCATCTGGACCGAGGCAACCGAGGCTGTCTAATTTGAGCAGCCAGAAGTTGCTGCCCGAAAAGCCCGGCTCAAAAGCATTGCCTGTGCAGATGAACCCGCCATCGGTGGTTTGTTTGATGTCATAAAGAGTATTCGAACTGTTGGTGTTGTAAGCGTGAAGGCGTTCCCAAAGGATGTTACCATTCCTGTCAAGTTTAATTACCCAACCCACACCTGTCGGGAATTCATCTCCACAAATTATAAAATTACCATCCGGCAATCCTATTGCTTGTCGAGGACCTCGATTTAAACCGATTTGAGATTTAAAAAAAGTTCTCCAAAGTACATTACCTGAACTATCCGTCTTTTGGATGTAATATGCCAGCCAATTAAAATTGTTAAAAGAATCAATGCAACTTGTCATCACAAAATCAATATCAGGTGTAATTATTACTCTGCCTGTTCCACAAACATTTTTATCTGCGGTGGGCGAATAAGTGTTTTTAATATTTCCGGCAGTATCGGTTTTAATAATATAAGTTGTATAATTACCTGTGATAATTTCACTACCCCCACCCAGGATATATTCATTATCTATAATGCTTATTCCAATGCCCTGAGAAATCTTGCTCCCCCCATAAGTTTTCTGCCATTTCAGGTTGCCGAGGCTGTCGGTTTTCACCAAATAATAATCTCCCTTCGCGTTGCCGAAACTTGCCGTGTAGCCGATGAGTACATAATCGCCATTGGATGCCTGAGCACAACCCGAAAACCACTCATTGCGAACGCCCCCAAAAGTTTTTTCCCATTCAAAATCGCCATTTTCATCAAACTTGATAAGCACGGCATCCGCATTTCCAAATGTATCCCGCACCCATGCCGCGAGCGCATATCCGTTTATTGACCTGATGAATGAACCTGAATTCGCCAAGTCATATCCGTATCCAATTTTTCCATATTCTTTTGTCCATATCTCATTACCCGAAAAATCTGTTTTTACTAATCTGATGCCGCTGTAAAAATCATAAGCTGCCAAATTAGCTACTCCGCACATCATATAGCCGTCATCCAATGCTACAACATTTCCCGACAAATCTGCGCTGTTGCCGGGTTGGTAAATCCTATTAAAGACGGTTTGAGCATGTATGTTTATGAATAAAAATATTATTAATAAAAAGCATGATGAAATAGCCTTCATTTAATTCAATTTTATCAGCTTATCCGACCTTTTTACTTCTCCATGCACCCACACTTTGTATATAAACATTCCGGTTGTATTTAATGCCCCCAGTGGCAATTCGTTCATGCCGCTATTCAATAGATATTGCGTTAATCTTATTCCGTGTATTGAATAAATTTCAACTATACCCGTTTCATCCACACCCAACCAAATTCTTCCATTTATTTTTCCGTCAATAATGGTGGGGTGAATTTTGTAATCAAACGAATGTGTGATATCTTCTTTGGTCAATTCATTGCTGCTCATTGTTGTATGGGTAGTTTTCGAACTGCCGCTTCCTTTATCTGCAAACTGCGGCAGGTACAGCGAATCGCTAATGATGCTGAGAATCGCTTGCGCTCTTGAGCCTGCCGCTGTGTTGGTGGCTGCAATGTTGAGCAGGTTATCTAAATAGTTATAACCGCTGCCGCCAATCGTATCCAAATAATTACCGTCACCCAACACTTTTGTCAAAATGCTCATCACTTTTTTAAGCTCTTTTATTTCTTCATCATATTCAGCTAAGTTTTCAAACAGCGTATCCGCTTTTCCATATTCACCCGTTTGCATATACAATTCTCCCAATAACAATTTCAGTTTTAAATCCCTGTCGCTTTCTATAGAATCAATAATATCCTGCACCGACAGA
>JBGTCY010000044.1:0-13111 GCA_041748615.1 Chitinophagales bacterium | reverse complement strand
GCAGGTCAACGAGATACATGATTTTTTCAAACAACTGAAACTCACCGCGCATGAAACACAAATTGCTAAACGCCTTTTAGTCGAAGTCAACCACCGCCTCGCGCTCATGGAAGAAGTCGGCTTGGAATATCTCACGCTCATCCGTTTGTCCAGCACACTATCGGGCGGAGAAACGCAACGCATCAACCTCACGAGTTCGCTCGGCAGCAACCTCACCGACTCCATGTATATTCTCGATGAGCCAAGCGTGGGCTTGCATCCGCGCGACACGCAGCGTCTGCTCAAAGTGCTGAAATCATTACGCGACCTCGGCAACACGGTGGTCGTGGTCGAGCACGAAGAAGAAATCATCCGCGCTGCCGACTACCTTATTGACATGGGACCGCTAGCCGGAACCAACGGAGGCGAAGTGATTTTTCAGGGCACGCTCGCGGAAGCCGCGAAAAGCCATAACAGCCTCACCAACGCTTATCTGTCCGGCAAAATGAAAATCGAAACGCCCGCCAAACGCAGGAAAGGCGCGGGTTTTATCGAACTTATCGGAGCATCGCAACACAATTTGAAAGACGTAAGCATTAAAATTCCGCTTAACACATTGACGGCTGTCTCTGGCGTCAGCGGCTCCGGCAAAACCACACTCATAAAACAAATTCTGTATCCCGCGCTCAACTTGTTGTATGGCGGTTTTGGCACCAAGCCGGGCGCGTACAAAGAACTCAAGGGCGACCTGCGCGCGCTCACCCACATCGAAATCGTTGACCAAAACCCGATTGGCAAATCATCACGCTCCAACCCTGTCACCTACGTCAAAGCGTATGACGCCATCCGCGACCTCTTCGCCTCGCAGCAGTCGGCAAAGCTCAAAGGCTATCAGCCGCGCCACTTCTCGTTCAACGTGGAAGGCGGGCGCTGCGAAGCCTGCAAGGGCGAAGGCGAGGTGATAGTCGAGATGCAGTTCCTCGCTGACGTGCATCTCGAATGTGAAGAATGCAAAGGCAAGCGTTTCAAAGATGAAGTGCTGGAGGTCACATACAGGAGTAAAAATATTTTTGAAGTTTTGGAAATGACCATTGATGACGCGCTCGATTTTTTTAATGATGAAAAAAACATCTGCCAATCCATTCAGCCGCTCGCTGATGTCGGGCTTGGATATGTGAAACTCGGACAATCCTCCTCCTCCCTCAGCGGTGGCGAAGCGCAGCGCGTCAAGCTCGCCTTCTTCCTCTCCAAAGGCAGCACTGTAGGACGCACCCTTTTCATTTTTGACGAACCCACCACTGGCCTGCACTTCCATGACATCAAAAAACTCCTCAAATCCTTCAACGCCCTCATTGACAAAGGACACACCATTATCGTCATCGAACACAACGTAGAAATCCTCAAAAATGCCGACTGGCTCATTGACCTCGGTCCCGAAGGCGGTGATGCCGGTGGACGCCTTTTATATCAAGGCGTCACCGAAGGGATTGTGGGGGTGGAGGAGAGTTATACGGGGAAGTATTTGAAGTCTAAAGTCTAAAGTTCAATGTTTGAAGTTTAAAGATTTTAGATGTGAGATTTTAGAAGTTAGACATTACACATGAGATCAATCTAAGTCTAACATCTTATATCTCCTGTCTCAATTTGCACTACGCATATCGCTGTACGAAATACAATGACTTGGCGCGGGGGGTATCTCGTTTCTGTTGTACCTCGCTTAGCGTAGCTCGTCAGGAGAGTGAAGGGATTAGGAGGGATGGAAAATTTACGCTTTAAAATCTTCAAGCGGTTCATCAAAACCGGGTAACATTTTAAACATGCCTATACCGCTACCGAATTTAGGTTTCGGCTTTTTGCTGTCTTTTTTGATTGGGTTAGTTTCTTCTCTTTATCCGTCAAAAGAAAATCAACAAAATACTCCACTTCCGTTTTGAGATTATCGGGCAATGAATCAAGTTTCTGATAAAGACCTTTATTCATCATATTGTAAAAGTTAATTTGTTGGGTTAAATTGGAGATGTAGAATATTTTTATATGCAAGATATATTTTCATCCCCCACGACAGCCTTCGCCTTTGAATGGTTTCTTCGTGCAGTCCCTCCAACCGTGCATCTTGATTTCGGGTCATTGAAAAATGTATCTATAAACGTCATCAACCTGAGTGGACAATCCGTTTAGAGTAATACAAATATTCCAACAAACAGGTATCAATTTGAATTGATAGAAGCTACCGGAATTTATTTTGTTGAAGTGATTTCTGAGCGGGGAAAACAACATTTTAAACTGGTATTGAATCATTGATGATGTGCAGCTTATCGCTGGATTTTCCACTCTTCCTCATCATTGAATCTCTTGCATTTTGAACTAACTTCGCATTTATTCCAAAATGAGAGGGCTTTCCGAAAACTTTCATAGGGGTCACGATGATAAGGAAGTTTTTTTTGAGAAGTTTCGGAAAATTGACAACGGCTGGTTTAATAACCCATCCCGTTTTTTTGAAAATTTAAAATGAATATGAAAAAATTTCTTCTGATTACGTGGATATTAATATCAATGTATTTTCTTGCCGGTGCGCAAGATGTAACCTTGTCAGGTCCGGGTCCTTGTGGTAGTGGCGCTGCATCCGGAACATGGACGGTTCCCTGTAATGTTACCGTTATCACTATAGAGGTCTATGGCGGAGGTGGCGGAGCTGGCGGTGGCGGTGGCGGCAGTAATGGAGGATTTTTTAATACCCGTGGCGGAGGCGGAGGTGGAGGTGGTGGGTTTACCGCAGTCACTATCAATGTAACTCCCGGTTCTTCATTTACCTATAGCGTTGGTGCAGGCGGTTGTGGCGGAGGAAATGGATCTGACGGTTCTAGCGGAGGGAATGGCAATGCCGGAGGCAATAGCACCTTTAATGGTACAGATGCCGGAGGTTCGCTAGTAAACCTCACGGCAAATGGAGGAGCAAGAGGTACTTCCGGTTCGGGAACCAATGGCAGTCCGGGTTCGGGCGGTGCCGGTGGCAGCGCCAGCGGAGGCACGACAAATACAGCCGGAGGAGCAGGAAATAACGGTAGTGGCGGTAATGGCGGTCCAGGCGGTGCCGGTGCTGGACCCTCCGGTGGAGCCGGTGGAGCAAACACGAATAATCCCGGCATTATCTATGGCGGTGGTGGAGCAGGAGGGGGTGATTCCCCCGGTGGTCGAGGTGCTGCCGGTGGAATTCTGATAACCTACAACACTACAGTTCCATTGCCGGGTGCCCCTTTAATTTCCGCTATTCCTCCTACTTGTACAACTGACGGAATCAGCGTTATTTCCAATTATAATGCTGCTTTGACCTACATATTTTCTCCTGCCGGTCCCACAGCAGGTGCGGGGGGAACAATATTCGGGATGATTACCGGAACAAGTTATACCGTGGAAGCAAGCGATGGAAATTGTACTTCTCCGCCCAGCGCTTCTTTCAGCAATGCCCCTGCCATTCCCCTTCCGGTGCCGACCATTTCAACGACTCCTCCCACATGCACGGCAGACGGCAGCAGTGTCATCAGTAATTACAATGCTGCTTTTGTCTATTTGTTTACTCCTGCCGGACCCTCGGCTGGCGCGGGAGGAGTTATCACCGGAATGCTCACCGGAACAAGTTATACAGTGGAGGCGGATGATGGAATTTGCACTTCAGCGCCCAGCGCTCCTTTCAGCAATACCGCGCAATTTCCGACACCGGTTGCTTCCTTGAGTGGCTCACTCAGTTATTGTACGAGCGGCAACACCACGCTAACCGCATCGGGCGGTACAAGTTATGTTTGGACGGATGGAGGTGGGAACAATATTGGAAACAATGCAAGTGTTACTGTCACGCAAGGCACGTATGAAGTTGTAGTGACTGACGCAAACGGTTGTATAGTTGACACAACCGTAACAGTTATTGAATCAACAAATCTTTTGGTAACTATCAGCGGAAACCTGAGCTATTGCCCGGGTGAAAACACCACATTGACTGCGAACGGGGGAACAATTTTTATCTGGAATGATGCCGGGAGCAGCACAACGGCAAGCATCACCGTAACAGCGGGTGCTTATACGGTAACCGCTTCCGATGGTACCGGCTGTACGGGAACAGCTTCTGCCACCGTTACTGAATCAGTTTCACCCGCCATCTCAATCAGCGGCACATTAAACTATTGTCCGGGTGATAGCACCACGCTGATGGCATCCGGTGGCAACAGCTACGAATGGAATGATGCCGGGAACTCCACCACTGCGGACATCACCGTAACACAGGGAAGCTACACTGTAACCGGAACCGATGCAGACGGTTGTACGGCTACGGCTGTTGCCACTGTTACGGAAAGCGCTTTGCCGAACATCACCATCAGTGGTTCATTGAACCATTGTGAAGGCGGTAACACAACCATCTCTGCCAGCGGTGGAACAAATTACCAATGGGCAGACGAGGATGGTAATAACATCGGCAACAGTGCAAGCATCAGTTTGACTGAAGGAACTTATACGGTGAACGTAACCGATGCCAACGGATGTGAGAATACAGAAGAAGTCATTATCACACAGGTTCCCGCTCCGGTGGCGGATTTTTCGGTAAATCCCGATTGTGCGGGACAACCGATTTCTTTCACCAACAATTCTACTCCGGCAGGATTGAATTATTCCTGGGATTTCGGAAACGGAAATACATCTGCTGATGCGGAGACTTCCCCGGTTTTTTCGCAAGGCGGAAATTTTACCATTACCCTTATCGTATCTGATGGAAGTTGCTCAGACACCGCCACTCAAACACTTCAGGTGTATGAACAGCCGGTTGCCGCTTTCACCGCTTTGCCTGTACGCGTGGTTCAAAGTGAAGAAAACGTTGAGTTTACAAATTCATCTTCTGCCGCTGACACGTATTTGTGGGATTTTGGCGATGGAGAAACAAGCAGTGATTTTGCTCCTTCTCATACCTATGGTGAAATCGGAATTTACACTGTCACATTAATTGCCGGCAATTCGGAAGGCTGTATAGATACACTTTCGAGAATTGATTATATAGAAGCATACGACAAACCGATTATTTATATTCCGAATGCATTTACCCCGAATGGTGACGGTTTAAACGATGAGTTTTTAGTATATGGCAGCGGCATAAATGAAATTAACTTCACCATTTTCGACCGCTGGGGTTCCGCAATATTTAATACGGATGATGTGAACCAGGGATGGGACGGAACTATCCACGGGAAAGATGCAGACCCGGGCGTTTATGTTTATTATGTAAGAGTAAAACTCAGTGATTTAACATTTAAAAAATTCTCAGGCAGTGTCACATTGCTGAAATAAGTCGGAGTTCTAAAAAATTGTCATTTACTCGTTCACCCCGTCTTTGACACCTATTCGACATCACTAATTTATAGAGATGCGGTTTCTTTTATATTAATGCAAAGCCGCCCTGAATTTCAATCCTTCCAAAATTTTTCCTTCAGCCTGCACTAATTCCTTTAATCGTTTTTGAATTTCCACTTTGCTGAAATAATTTTCCACCATTTCTAAGAAAATATTCCCGTGGTTCATTTCCGATTCATACAATTTGAAATAAAAATCTTTCAGCTTTTCATCTTCCAGCGCTTCATACACTAAGCGAAAACGCTCCGCACCGCGTGTTTCAATGATGGCGGCTAATAGCATCCTGTCCAAAAAACGGTCTTCCTTGCCGGAGCGGGCTAAAGCAACCAACTGTTTCACATAAGGGTCTTCAGTCAACTCATGTGTCAGTGACACTCCCCGCTTTTCAAGGATGCGGTGCACCTGCTGAAAGTGTCTCAACTCTTCCAACGCTGTTGCTATCAGTTTGGGAATCATCGCTTTCCTGTCAGGATACTTGGCGACAAAACTCATTGCCATCGCTGAAGCCTTGCGCTCGCAGTCTGCATG
This sequence comes from Chitinophagales bacterium, assembly GCA_041748615.1. GTDB lineage: Bacteria > Bacteroidota > Bacteroidia > Chitinophagales > CAIOSU01 > JBGTCY01. The sequence goes on along the minus strand of JBGTCY010000044.1, from coordinate 7,213 downwards.
GTCTTGCAGAAAACTGTCAAAATCATTCATGACGGTTTCAACCCATTTCGGATGACTGCTGACTGAAAGTGTGATGTCAGGTGTAGCGGTGGAAGTGCGCATGAAGTTTTCTCTGATTATTTTTTATAGGACCATTCCAGGATTTCCTTATCATAAAAAGTGCGCTCATCGGGAAATTCGATAAAATCTTTATTGAGATGATACTTGTCAAAACCACCTGTTTTTAAAACTTCAGCGAATAACACTTTACCTTTTTTCGCAACCTCCTCTTCCGGCATTATCGGGGTGTTAAACAACTCTTCAAAAGCCGCGATTTTTCCTGTTGCATCCAATCGGAACTTTCCGCACACCCCGCGCTTGTGTCCATGGATGTTGCGAGCCGGACGAATCAGATATAACAGGTGTTCCCCACTCGCTGATTCATGGTGCCACAACCAATTGAATTTCGGCAACTGCTCGACATAATAACTGCGAAACTCATCGGTGAAGCGTGTTTGTTTGTCAGCCCCCGAAGGTTTTACATAAATATAAGTGATGATGTCAGCAAGCAATGAATCACGTTGCTGTTCTGTAAATGATTTTAATGGATCGTCAGGTTTTTGTCCCTCATTGCAGGAAGTGATACTAATTAACAGAAAAGAAAAGAACGAAATGGTAAAAGCAGAAATCAATTTCATGTTCATTCAGATTGATTTTAAAATAGATTAAAAAATATCAAAACCGGAATCAATGCAAAAATAAATTTTACTGCATGATTAAAACATCAGTCAAAGTAAATGGTAAAATAAATTTAAAATAGCTCACTTGGTGAGGTTGTCAAAATTATATCCGCAATTTGAAGTCTGCATTATCAGATATTAGACGAATTTTTTCACCTGTTCCGCCATGCCCACAGCAGCAGAAACGGATGCACTGCCAGCAGCCGCACCCACGCGACCCACACCGGCACACAAAGTTCTTCGCTCACACAGCCGTCCATTTGGATGTGATAGACATGCGCGGGGATGAACGCGAGCAGCATCAGGATAATGGCATAAGCGGTAGCATTTTGTGTTTTCGGAATGAGCAGCAAAACACCGAGCGCGATTTCCAATACTCCACTCACGATGTTGATGATTTCGGGATGAGGAAAATAGGGAGGTATCAACGCCAGATAAAAACCGGGCTTAATAAAATGATTGATGCCCGCCAGAATGTAAAAGACGGACATCGCGTAGAGACTGAATTTCCGGAGCATGGCAGTTTTAACCCAAAAGTAAAGAATTCGTTTGCATATTGTATGTTCAACATTTTAACAAACTTCAAATCCGCAATCTTACCGATGGGCATCAACAGTCCGTGAGAAAATTTGAAGAAAAATTAAAACCATCCTAACTGATAACTTATTGCTGCATCTTCATTATTTTTCCGAACCGATTATGAGTCAACCCACCGATAATCCTCAGCTTAAGCGAACTCTTGGACCTTTCATGCTTTGGGGACTGGGAGTTGGATATGTGATTTCCGGAATGTATTTCGGCTGGAATCTCGGATTAGAACAGGGCGGCACGCTTGGGCTGGCGATTGCGACTTTTTTCATCATCATCATGTATGTGACATTCACGTTCGGCTATACAGAACTGGCTTGTGCCATCCCGAAAGCGGGAGGCGCGTTTGATTATGCCACGCGCGCGCTGGGACGCAGATGGGGATTCATCGGGGGCATGGCGCAAAACATCGAATTTATTTTCGCGCCTCCCGCGATTGCGTTCGCGATTGGCGCTTACTTCAATCTTTCTTTTCCCGATGTCCCCATTCTTGCGATTGCGGTTTTTGCCTACCTGTTGTTCACCGGGCTGAATATTTATGGTGTGAGAGCAGCTGCAACTTTTGAGTTGTTCATCACCATCATCGCAGTGGCTGAACTGCTGATTTTTGCCGGAATCACTTTGCCGCATTTCGAAGTGGAAAACCTGAAGTTGAATGCGTATCCGCGGGGTTTTGAAGGTGCTTTTGCCGCTATCCCGTTCGCCATCTGGTTTTTTCTCGCCATCGAAGGGGTGGCGAATGTGGCGGAAGAAACCGTGAATCCGCAGCGCAATGTGCTGATTGGATTCGGTTCAGCCATTCTCACCTTAGTCGCGTTGTGCCTGATTACCTTTTTGTCGTCTGTTGGAGTTGCCGGTTGGGAAGCCGTTGTCTATCCCGCACTGGGCGCAGAAGCTTCGGACAGCCCGTTGCCGTTGGCTTTAGCCAGAGTGGTGGGTGAAAATCATTTGCTGTTTCACCTGCTGATTACCATCGGACTTTTCGGGTTGATTGCGTCTTTTCACGGGATTATCCTTGCTGCCGGGCGCGCCACTTTTGAGTTTGGAAGAGTCGGCTACGCGCCTGCCGCGCTGGGTAAAGTGCATCCAAAATTCAGAACGCCAGCTACCGCTTTGTTGGTGAACATGGCAATCGGTATCATCGCTTTGCTCACCGGCAAAACAGGCGAAATCATTACGATTGCTTGCTTTGGCGCATTGACGCTTTATATCATTTCCATGATTTCGCTTTTCGTGTTGCGAAAAAAAGAACCTGAATTGGAACGACCGTTCAAAGTGCCTTTATATCCGTTATTTCCTATGCTGGCTCTCTCCATCAGCGTTTTTTCATTAGTGGCGATGACAGTGTATAATTTGAAAATAGCTGCCGTTTATTTTGCCATCCTGGGAATCTCCGTATTGTGCTTTCATTTTTTTGTGAAAGGAAAAAACAAACTTGAAGTTCAATGATTTTGATTGAGGAAGAATTGAAGAGAAAAACTATTCAGTTACATCATTTTATATTGAAATCAAATAAGGACCAGGTTTCACCCCTTTTTTAAGAGCGAATAAAATTTTTGGAACCAAAGGGCTGAGCACTTTATAATCATTACTTTCAGTGCAAAATACAAATACTGTTATCGGATATTTTTTAAAATTTTGTTGATACTCAATATTTCTATCCCATGTCACTAATGCTTCAAAACCATTTTCCAACATGGCTTTTAATAACTCACCATTTGACAGGGAATTCCATTTCATAAAATTTACAGAGAATGCAGGATGTGTAGCAGGAAAGTCTTTGTATAATCTATATGGAATATTTTCATCAAGCAGCAATTTCATAGAGACGGCTGAGATTTTTTGAACCGACTAATTTGCCGGCAATTTCGATAACCGCTTCACATTGTTGCTTTGTGACCGAAGGGAAGTCTTTTAGAAAATCATCAACACTGATTCCTTTTTCCAGATGCAGAAACAAACTTATAACGGGAACACGTGTCCCTTTAAAAACAGGAGTTCCAAACTGAATGTCAGGATTAATAGTAATGTAATCGTGGATGTTCATTACAGTAAAATTAATTTATTCGTTACATTATTAACCGACCAATTTGGGCTATAACCCGATATGATTGGGTTTGATTCTATAACTCCCCGATAAATCGAGGGGCTATGAAATTCCTGTCAATAAAGGGCTTTAGCTCAAAACAAGATTTTTAGCCGGTCAATCGTGTATTCTTTGTGACGTCTCTCTATTTTCAATGAACAAAAAATTCACTGACTTTATATACTTTCATCCCGGATTAATTAAAAATACCCTGTCTTATAAGGATACCGCTTGTGATACAAGTCGGTAACTTCCAGGACAATGCGGGAGCGGAGTTCATCAATGTGTTGTTTTTTGACAGCGGAGATAAACACGCAAGCATTGTTGGTGCGTTTTTGCCAGGAGAATTTCAGCTCTTGCAGAATTTCTGATTTCACTTCTTCTGAAATGTACTCGTCAAACTGCCGCTCATCATAAAGGTCTAATTTATTGAAAACGATGAGCACTTTTTTATCGGTTGCGCCAATTTCGGTAAGGGTTTGGTTGACTACATTCAGTTGGTCTTCAAATTGAGAATGTGAAAGGTCAACTACATGCAGCAGGATATCGGATTCGCGCACTTCATCCAGCGTTGATTTGAAACTTTCCACCAAATGATGCGGCAGCTTGCGGATAAATCCGACAGTGTCGGATAAAAGAAATGGCACATTTTCAATCACAACTTTGCGCACGGTGGTATCCACGGTCGCGAAGAGTTTATTTTCAGCGAGGATTTCCGATTTGCTCAACAGGTTCATCAAAGTGGATTTGCCGACATTGGTGTAACCCACGAGTGATACGCGAATCAGTTCGCCCCGCGATTTGCGCTGAGTGGCATTCTGCTTGTCAATTTTTTGCAGCCGGGCTTTGAGCGTGGAGATTTTGTCCTTGACGATACGCCTGTCGGTTTCGATTTCCTTTTCTCCCGCACCGCGCATACCGATACCGCCTTTCACCCTGTCCAAATGTTCCCACATTCCGCGCAGGCGGGGTAATAAATAAAGCATTTGCGCCAGTTCTACTTGCGTGGTTGACTGTTGTGAGCGGGCGCGCAGCGCGAAGATGTCGAGGATTAACATGCTGCGGTCAAGTATTTTGCAACGCAGCTCTTTTTCAATGTTGCGCTGTTGGGCGGGTGTGATTTCATCATCAAAAATCACCAGGTCAATTTCCTTGTCCTCAACATATTTTTTGATTTCAAGCAGTTTACCTTTGCCGATATAAGTGCGCGGGTCGGGATGGTCCACTTTCTGAAAGAAGCGCTTGGTGGTAATGGCTCCTGCCGTCATGGCAAGGAAGGCAAGTTCATCTAGATATTCGTTCAGTACGGACTCCGGCTGCACGGGCGTAATCAATCCGACCAATACCGCGCGCTCTTCAGCCGCATTGCTGTTGCTACGAACTTTTACAGGCTCAATCAATAAATAGCTGTTTTAAAAATGTCACTGAATTTTCTAGGTGAGCAACCTGCCGAAGGACTGTGTGCATTAAGCTACCGGCATTTCATAACCAAGATGCATTTTGCACCACATCATTAATTCTCTGATTTCATCTTCCCCCAGGATGCGGAGGGCTTTTTTATATTCCTTGTCAAATAATTCAGGGTCGAAACTTACTTTTTCCAGAATTTCTTTCGTGTAATCCAACATCGTTGTCGGCATAGTCGGTTCGGTTTTAGAATGTAAAGATGTAGCTAAAAATTAAAAAAATAAACTAACAGGCATCAAGAAATGATAAAGATTTTATCCACATCCGTAAAATTTCAATGAATTCCTGCATGAACGCTTAGGTGAGGATGCGTAGTGTCTGGTTGTTTATTTTTTAAATTTAGTTAACAGTTTATGTTTTTATATACTTCAACAAATCATTCAAAAACCTTTGATGCGAAACATTTTTCTGCAATAGTCAGGTTATTTTTACCAAACATTGTTTGAAATTCCTTAGCATTCCCTATTTTAGCTGCCATGAAACCAGCAATCAAAACCCCCGTTGAAGTTTTTTTGGAGTGGGAAAAGAAAAATCCCGATAGAATTTATTTTGTTCAGCCGTTTGCCGGCAAGAAAATCACCTACACCTGGAAACAGGCAGGCGATGAAATCAGGCGCATAGCCGCTTACCTGCATTCACTGAATCTTCCGCGCGGTTCGCGCATCGCGTTGGTTTCAAAAAACTGCGCGCACTGGATAATGACCGACCTCGCGATTATGATGAGCGGACATATCTCTGTGCCGCTTTATCCAAATATCAATGCCAAAACTTTGCGCTACGTGCTTGAACACAGCGAATCGAAAGTGTTGTTTGTCGGAAAATTAGATGCCTGGAATGAAATGAAATCAGGAGTTCCTGACGGAGTGCATTGCATTTCTTTTCCATTCTATGAGGAGCAGGGATATAAAAAATGGGATGAAATTTTGAAAAGTACCACGCCCTTGGAAAAGTATGAACCCATCACTTTAGATGAAGTGATGACGATTGTTTACACCTCCGGAACGACCGGCAACCCGAAGGGAGTGGTTTTGAAATGCCGCGCGGTGGCTTACGCGACCACGATGGCAGTCGCAGAAATTAAACTTGGGGAGCATCCCGTGTTCTTTTCTTACCTGCCGATGTCACACATAGCCGAGCGGATGTTGATTAGCATGGGAGGCGTCTATAAAGCGGGTGAAATTCATTTTGCGGAATCTCTTGACACATTTGCCAAAAACCTCGCGGAAGCGCAACCCACTATTTTCCTTGCAGTACCCCGCATCTGGACAAAATTCCAGATGGGTATTTTGGAAAAAATGCCGCAAAAAAAATTAGACCTGCTGCTGTCTATCCCGTTGATTTCCTCTTTGGTGAAAAAGAAAATCAAAAAAGCGCTGGGACTGAACCGCACTGAATTTTTCCTGACCGGTGCAGCGCCTATTCCCGCTTCGCAGATTGAGTGGTATCAAAAATTAGGCATCCCCATCCAGGAGGTATATGCCATGACTGAAAACAGCGCCTATTCGCATTTTACCCGTGGCGACAAAATCAAACCGGGATATGCCGGTCAGCCGATGCCGGAGGTGGATGTAAAAATCAGTGAAATCGGTGAGGTGCTGGTGAAAACGGAAGCTACGATGGAAGGATATTATAAAGAACCCGAACTCACCGCGCAAGCCATTCGTGACGGATACCTGCACACGGGCGACAAAGGGGAGATTGATGCTGAAGGTTTTTTAAAAATCACCGGCAGGGTGAAGGAAATTTTCAAATCGGAAAAAGGCAAATACATTTCCCCCGCGCCCATTGAAATGAATCTGTCGAAAGACCAGCACATCGAGCAGGTGTGTGTGATTGGCGCTGGATTTCCGCAGCCGATGGCGCTCATCGTGTTGTCACAGGACGCCCGCAATAAACCTAAAGAAGCAGTTAAAGAAAGTCTCAGCAGTACACTCAATACATTAAATCCTGTTTTGGAATCTCACGAAAGACTGTGTCGCTTGGTGATTGTAAATGAAGAATGGACGGTTGAAAACGCGATGCTCACACCAACCATGAAGATTAAAAGAATGATGGTGGAAGACAAATATTCCGGGAAATTTCAGCAATGGTATTCTTACAAAGAAACAGTCGTGTGGGAGGGATAAAAAACCAGAAACATCAGAATTAGTAATGTTATCAAAATAACATCCTCAATTTATATTGTAAGCTATCAGATATTAGACTTTAGATGTTAGAGCCTGTTCATAATCTTTTTGACCAATTATGGAATCATTAAACATTCCGATGTTGATGAAAAACTCATGCCTAAAGTAAATCCATTGAAATCATAGTGCTGTCTTTGCTTGATGTCCATACAACGTCAAATACGAAA
>JBGTCY010000043.1:0-3367 GCA_041748615.1 Chitinophagales bacterium | reverse complement strand
TCAGGATTTTTTTGAAGAAAAAATGTACCGTGCTTCCGGCTACACACGCTACAACGTGGTGTCAAATTATGGAGAATACCTGAAAGGGAAAAATGAACAAATGGTGAGGCGCGGAGTGCCGACACTTGAAGAGATTGCATTGACTGGAACACAATGGTGGGAGCGTTTTGCCGGAGTAAAAGCGATTTATGACCTTAAAAAAGATTTAGCGAAAGCGAAAAATACCGATAGCGCGTTGCTTGATTATGTCGCTTTGGTTTTAGAGAAAGCCATCGCAAACGAAAAGGATGAAAAACTGATTGAACGATATAAAATGTTCAACAACTAATTATCCTGAATGAAGTTGTTCAAAATTTCACTCAGAATTTATGGATGACCTGAATATGGTGGTCGCGTAAATGTTCTTTGGCGGCTTCCAGATTTTCGGTAAAACCCAAAAGAAATCCGCCTCCGCCTGAACCGCACAGCTTTAAATAAAAAGTGCCGGTTTCCAATCCTTTTTCCCACACCTTGCGGAATAATTTAGGTATCATCGGGTGCAGGTTTTCCAAAAGATATTTTGATACATGATAAAGATTATAAAACAAATCTTTGGTTTCACCTTTCAGAAAATCTTTAATGCACTGGTCGTTGTAAGGAATGAAATGCTCATTGAATGTTTTCATGAAATCCTGGTGGGTGCATTTTTCAAGAAACCACTGTACCAGCGGCTGCGTGCGACCGGGTCTGCCGGTGTCAATCAGGAAAATCGCGCCTTTGCCGTCTTTCGATACAGGAAGGTCGACCGTGCCGATATTTGTTTTCGACTGAATCAGAATCGGCAGGTTGAGATAGCAAATCAGCGGGTCAATGCCGGAACTTGTGCCATGGAAATAGGATTCCATCTGCGCGAGCGTTTCCTTCAGTTTCAGAATATCATCGCCTTTAATCGTGTTGCGTTCAAATTTATTCAAAGCATACCGGTCATAAATGGCAGCAACCAAAGCTCCCGAACTGCCGACTCCAAATCCCTGGGGAATATCGGAGTCAAAATAAATGCCCTGTTTAATATCTTTTTCCAATGCCGTCAGATTAAGGTCGGCAAGCAACTCGCTTTCTTTCTTCAGCCCTTTCAGGTATTTAATATAAGTCTTAAGCTGTTTGTTGGAGTTTTGAGCTTTGTTGCAGGTTTCATCATTTTTCGCAAAAGCGAACTTTCCTTTAAAACTGTTGTACGGAATAGAAAGTCCCATCGAGTTCTGGATGATGCTGTATTCACCAAACAATAAAATTTTGGAATGATAGGAAGAATCGTTTGTAGCTTGTTTCATAGGTTCAACTTTTCAGGACCATCACCGATACAATCCCTGATGATTCGCTTGCAAGATAATGCAAGTTCGCGCTCAATGAATTGACTGACGTCAATTTTATGAACATCCGGATATAATAAATGTACATTCGGACCCGCATCAATGGTGAAACACACAGGTAAACCGGTTCCATCGCGAAAGGTTTTCACTTTTTTTATAATGTCAATGGTTGCTGGGCTGAACAGCACCACCTGCGGCACGGATGAGAACATCAGTGCGTGCAGCGTAAGCGCCTCATTTTCAACCACCTGGCAAAATGTTGTGGTATCCGCTTCCGCCATGGATTGTGTAAGCAGTTGCATGTTTTGCTCTGCTTGCAGGTAGCGACTTTCTGCGAAAGGATGCGTATGCATCAGTTCATGTCCCGCCCGGCTCGAAACAGACTTTTTTTCATCGCTCACCACCAAGATGTCATCATGAAAATCGCGGAAAATTTTGTCTGTCTTACCCTTGAAAGGTGTGGCGAAATCGTCATTGCTGCCGGGTAAGTGTTCGGAAACACCCCAACTGACGATGCCTCCATACACCGAGCGGGCAGCGCTACCCGAACCGAGCCGCGCAAGGTAAGATGACCACCTGAAAAAATCCTCTTTTGATTTCTGATTGCCGGTCAACTGCTCCTCCATGCTGCACAGGCATAATGCCAGCGCGCTCATGCCCGATGCCGATGAGGCGATACCAACTGAATGCGGAAAGCTGTTGCGCGAATGAATTTCAAACTTGTATCGGAGGAGAAAAGGTAATTCCCCGGTAATATTTTCAAAATACTTTTTGATTTTCGCTTCGAAATCGGGCTGTTCTTTTTCTTCTAAATAAAATTTAAGCGCGATGTCATTCGATGCTTCTTTTTTTTCGGAAAACCTGAGTTCGGTTTCCGTGAACGAATTTTTCAGCGTGAAACTGAGCGAAGCATTCGCGGGGATTTGGTTGCCCTTCTTTCCCCAATATTTAATCAACGCGATATTGGACGGGCTGCGCCAAGCGATGGAGTGGGTCATTGAGTTTTTGTGAAATTTTGATGGAACGCTGATGACACTGATTTTTTAAGATTTGTTATGTTAGAAAAATCAGTGTACTATTTGCATTTATTTACCTCGTAAAAATAATCTCTTTAAACCCAAACACGGTCTCAAACCCCTTCGCTTTGAAATAAGCAGCCGTATCAAAACTTTCATTTTCCGCCAATGCCATGACAAAATCACCGCCCCACGCCCCCAATGATTTCGCTGCTCCTGGAAAGTCGCTGAAAAAAAGGTCTTTCACTTTTGGCAAACGTAAAGCTTCCGCAATCACTGTTTCATGTTCTTCCATGAGCGCGCAAAAATCAGCGGCAGTTGCGGAAACGAGCATCTGTTCGGTGATGCCGGAGATGTGTTCGATGGTTTTTTGAACGCGCGGTTGATTGCGAAATTTTCGCACGGCATCGCTGCTGTTTTGTTTTTTGCCGAGATAAATAAAAAAAAGGCGTTCAGCGAAAGGTGGTTCAAACTGCAATTCATTCCAATGCGGTTGTTCATTTTTCAACTGATATACAATCGCCTCTTTCGCACCCGCGCAGGCGACATCATATCCCGAACCTTCGAGTGTAGCGAACAGCAGTTGAAACGGGTCAACCTGCGACCATTGAGCGAGATTATACACTAAAGTTGAACTGCTGCCCAGTCCCCATCCCAATGAAAACTCTATTTTTGAAATAGCTTTGATGTTTTGTTTTTGCGCTAAAAATCCGGGTTGGCGTTTCCGCGCTTCACGCAACAAATCCTGCAATAAATCATGCGATACCTCGCCTTCTTTTTTCACTACTTCGAAATCATTTAAGTCGAAAGTAACCCGCATGAAAATTTCATTTTTATTACTGAGTCCTTCCCAAATCAATTTTCCATCCTGTTCATTTTCTGAAAAAACTTCCAGCCTTTGACCGAAGCGCGTGGGAATTGCCAATGCTTTTGCACCATCCAGTACAAAGTACTCCCCGCTCAACAGAAGTTTGCCGTGCGCATAAGAATGAAATTGCGGAT